>NZ_JBFUFF010000104.1:0-22238 GCF_056403555.1 Rhizobium sp. P2_G2 | reverse complement strand
GTGGTGCCGAGACCCTGGAATTCCGGGATCGCGACGAACTGAATACCGACATAGGGAACCGGCTTGACCGTCGGCTTGGTCGGGTCGGCGGAGTTGATGCTGTCGAGCGTCATCTTGGCGAACGGTGCCGCCTTCTGGTAGTCCGGGTTCTCATAGAGAGAGGTACGCGTGCCGGGAGGAACATTGGCCCAGCCATCAGTGGTCGCGACGAGGTCTGTGTAGTCCTTCGAGGTTGCCCAGGCGATAAACTTTTGCGCCGCATCAGACTTCGTGGAAGATGCTGGAACTGCGAGCGACCATGCCCAGAGCCAGTTGCCGCGCTTGCCCAGGCCGTTGTCAGGCGCCAGCGCATAGCCAACCTTGTCGGCGACAACCGATGCTCTGGCGTCGGAAACGAAGGAAGCAGCGACGGTGGCGTCGATCCACATGCCGCACTTGCCCTGCTGGAACAGCGCCAGGTTTTCGTTGAAGCCGTTGGACGACGCGCCTTCCGGGCCGGCGTCCTTCATCAGTTGGACATAGGTCTCGAGCGTCTTCTTCCATTCCGGTTGATCGAACTGCGGACGCCACTTTTCGTCGAACCAACGGGCGCCGAAGGAGTTGGACATGGCGGTCAGAAAGGCCATGTTCTCGCCCCAGCCGGCCTTGCCGCGCAGGCAGATGCCGTTGACGCCATTGGCGCGGTCAGTCATCTTGCGGGCGGCATTGGCGATAAACTCCCAGGTCGGGGCGTCCGGCATCTTCAGCCCGGCCTTGTCCATCAGGTCCTTGCGATACATGACCATCGAGCTTTCGCCGTAGAACGGGGCAGCGTAGAGCTTGCCGTCAGCGGTAAGACCGCTCCGGATCGCCGGCAGGAGGTCGTCGATATCATAATCGGCGCCAAGCTTGTCGAGCGGCTTCAGCCAACCTTGCTTGGCCCAGATCGGAACCTCATAGGTGCCGATCGTCATGATGTCATACTGGCCGCCCTTGGTGGCGATGTCGGTGGTGACGCGTTGACGCAGGACGTTTTCTTCAAGCGTTACCCATTCGACCTGAATGTCGGGATTTTTCGACGTGAAGTCGCCCGTCAATGCCTGCATCCGGATCATGTCGCCGTTGTTGACCGTTGCAATCGTCAGCGTTTCACCGAAAACAGTCGAACTCAGTGCAGCCGAAAGAAAGACGCCGAGCGCGCCTGCCAAACAAAATCTCATTTGATCCTCCCAGGATGAACTTACCCCGAAATGCCAGACATTTCTCCAAAGGCAAGCCTAAGGACACGATAGCCAGCCCCCTGGCGGTCGCTAGCGCCGGATTCGCCAAAAATTGATACTTTTATGTTGGAAGATGAATGGGTGAGATCTATTTGGTTCGCATTTATATCAGAATGACGGTGCGGTCGCCCTGGGTAGATTTGCTCTCGCCGCTTGGCCGCGGTCGACGCGGCGAGCCCAAACCTCACCTTTAGATTGCAATTAATTCCGACATCCTTTGTTCGCACACGCAGAGTTTGCCCTAAAATTTACCGTCGAGTAAAATATGGTCATCTGAACTCCAAACTTTTATTGCTTGGCGCAAAATAACCCATACATGTCGCTAATGCGCAATGCATTGATGGCGCATTTAGACCACTTTGTTGATACGCGACATAAGGAGTGACCATGCGGCCTGAGAGCTACCCCGTTTCCAAGAAGCCGGCCGCTGCCAAGCGGACGATCGTCTTTTTCCTCGTCCCCAACTTCACCATGCTGCCTTTTTCGGCCGCGGTCGAGACCCTGCGTATCGCCAACCGCATGCTGGGCTACGAGGCCTATCAGTGGCGTATCGCCACCGCCGACGGCCAGAAGGTCTATTCCTCCTCCGGCATCGGACTGGAAGCCAAGACGTCGCTTTTGGACGAGCGCAAGAACCTTACTGGCGAACATCGCCCCAATATGGTGCTCGTCTGTTCGGGCATCTATGTCGAGGAATTCCGCAACAAATCGGTCAACGCCTATCTGCGTGAGGTCTATAATCGCGGCATTGCTGTCGGCAGCCTCTGCACCGGCGCCCATGTCCTGGCGCAGGCAGGCCTCCTGAACGGCAAACGTTGCGCCATCCACTGGGAGAACCTGCCGGGTTTTGCCGAAGCCTTCCCGCAGGCCGACGTCCATGCCGACCTCTTCGAGATCGACGGCAACATCTATACCTGCGCCGGCGGCACGGCATCGCTCGACATGGTGCTCTATTTCATCCGCCAGGATTTCGGCGACAATCTTGTCAACCGGGTCTGCGAACAGCACCTGACCGACCGAGTCCGTTCAGCCAGCGACCGRCAGCGTCTGCCGCTCCGCGCCCGGCTGGGCGTGCAGAACTCCAAAGTGCTGTCGATCATCGAAATCATGGAGAACAACCTTGCCGAACCGCTGTCGCTGGTCGACATCGCCGACAAGGCCGGCCTGTCGCGCCGCCAGATCGAACGCCTGTTCCGCCAGGAAATGGGCCGCTCGCCGGCACGATACTATCTCGAAATCCGCCTCGACCGCGCCCGGCACCTGCTGGTCCAATCGTCCATGCCGGTCGTCGAAGTGGCGGTCGCCTGCGGCTTCGTCTCGGCGTCACATTTCTCCAAATGCTACCGCGAACTTTATGGCCGCTCGCCGCAGCAGGAACGCGCCGATCGCAAGCAGCTCGCGACCATGCCGAGCGTCAACGGCGCGGTAATGTAACAAGACGCGTCTGGTCAATGATCTGGGTTCTGCTCTGTCGCATATGCGCCATCAGAACCCTCGTCGCTGCCGGACATTTGTTGCTCGCAGGCCAATCTTTCCCTTATGTGCCCGGCTCCGCCCGCAAGGCGTCGGGCAAACGGACGGTCCGGGTCTATGACCCGCCAGACAGGGGCGCTGTCATTTTGGCTCATCTGCACCAGAAGCCGTTGCACGGTGACCGGGCAGCAGGCATCCGCTCCATATTTTGCCGCCAGTTTCCGCCGGATCGCCCCAAGATCCGACAGGCGGCCGGGAGGCGTTGCCAGCAACTCTTCCGCGACCATCGCCTCACTGGGAATCAGCATGCTCTGCGTCTGCGTCCTGCCCTTACGGCGCATCTTGATCACTGGCAATTCGTTCACTGCACGCATCCTTTCACTTAAGGCCTGTGATGCAAAGGACGATACGCTTGGCGACAATCCTACAATGTCGCGCAAATTATTGGCAGAACCGTTAAGACGCCTGGATCTTCGTGACCTGATAGTCCGAGAACAC
Source organism: Rhizobium sp. P2_G2 (assembly GCF_056403555.1). Taxonomy (NCBI): domain Bacteria; kingdom Pseudomonadati; phylum Pseudomonadota; class Alphaproteobacteria; order Hyphomicrobiales; family Rhizobiaceae; genus Rhizobium; species Rhizobium sp. P2_G2. Next base: position 19,008 of record NZ_JBFUFF010000104.1, on the reverse strand, counting down.
CCGGTTGCGGCCGGAATGCTTGGCCAGATAGAGATATTGGTCGGCGGCGTTGAGATAATTGTCAAACGTCTCCGAGCCGGAAATCGTGGCGAGCCCCATCGAGATCGTCACAGAAATATCCTCGTCGTCGACGACGATGCGGACCTTGGAAATCTCCGAGCGGATATGGTCGCAATATTCGAAGGCGGCCTCGATATCGATGCCTGAGAACAGGATGCCGAATTCCTCACCGCCGATGCGCGCGATCAGATGCTGTTTCTCGCCGACGAGCAGGCTGAGCTTCTTGGCAACCGCCTTCAGCACGACGTCGCCGATCTCATGGCCATAGGTATCGTTGAGTTTCTTGAAATGGTCGATATCCATCAGCGCCATCGACGTCGGCAGACCCTGCCTCAGGCACATCTGCACGAGCTTGGGGCCGCGATCGAAGAAGTAACGCCGGTTGACCAGGTCTGTCAGATAGTCCCGCGAGGCCATGCGCTGCAGGACCTGGATCTGTTTGTGCAGCGCCATGGTGTGGCGCAGCCGCCCCGCGAGGTCGTCCGAGCTGATCGGCAAATGAAAGAAATCGTCACCGCCAGCATCCAGGAACCGCGCCACGTCGTCGCGCCCGATCACCGAGGAATAACCGATCATCCGGATTCCCTCCTCGCCATAGCGCTCCTGCAACAGCCTCAGGAAGGCGTGGTCGTTGCGCGCAGCGATCTCGGCGCGGATCAGCACCAGCTCGATGCCGCGGATACGATCCAGTACGGCGAGCGCTTCCTGCTCATTGGCAACCGCCACCGGATGAAAATTGCATTCGTCGAGAAGACCGGAAAGACCGCAGGTCTCCACCTCCGGATCGAGCAGCAGGAACTCGGCCGCGTCCGCCGACAATCGGCGATCCACGGCCTCGATGAGATGATCGATCGAATGGATCGAACTCTTGGCGACATAGTCAGAGACGTTCTTGGCGAGCACCTGTTCGCGCTTGGCATCGCTGCTGATGCCCGAGAACACGACCGTGGCGATATTGTGGGCGATGACATAGTCCAACGCCTCGCCGTTCGGCGCGTCCGGTTGACAGAGATCGAGGATGGCGAGCGCAAAATCCCCTTCGGCAATGTCGAGTGCACACTTGAGCGCCGCGAAGGTCGCGCAATGCGTCACTTTCACGCCGAACTGGCTCTCCAGGCGATCACGAATGGCGATGGAATAGAAACGCGTGTCTTCGACCAGCAAAACCTGCCGCCCCTCATGCTTCTTGGGCATGGATGGTTTGCCGATCGCATCGCGAAGAGCCACGCTAACCTACTCCCACGTAGAATTCCGTCTGTTCCGCTAGAGATATTCGGGATGCGCTTACCGCACGGTTGAGCGGATTAGACCGCTTCGCGCTTGCAGCACAGTGGCTTTTTCTTGAGGGCACAAGATATTCCTGGGCCGCTTGCCAAACCATTAATGCAACTCAAAAATTGCATCAAAATCATGCATATAAGTTGTAACCAATTTTTCAACATTAATTGCTAGCGCAGCCGAATCGGCATCGCACCACTATTGAAAAACCGGTTATTTCCTCTGCTTCGCAAGCAAAAGCCGCATTTGCGACAGCGTGTCCAGGTTCTGGTTGACGCGGCAGTAGAATTCCTCGTCGATGAACGGCCGCATCATGAAGTCGTTGCCGCCGGCCTTGAGGAACCGCGCCGAAAGCAGACGGTCCGTCGACGACGATACACCGATGATTCTGAGCTGGTGCGAGCCGATATGGGCGCGAATGCGGCGCGTCAGTTCGAAACCATCGATATCCGGCATATTGTAGTCGGTGATCATCAGCGAGATGTCCCGATTGGCCTTCATGATATCGAGCGCCTGCTGACCGCTTTCGGCGGCGGAAACCTTGAAATTGTAGCGCTTGAGGCGCGTGGTCAAGAGCGCACGCGCCGTCTGGCTGTCGTCGACGATCAGCACATGGTGGGTATGGTTGGTCAGGAAGCGGCAAACGGCTTCGACCAGCATGTCGACGGCAAAGACGCTGTCCTTGAGGATATAGTCGACGATCTGGTTGGAAAGCAGCTTGTCGCGCGTCGAATCCTGCAGCGTGCCGGTGAAGACGATGGTCGGGATCGCCACGTCGACCAGGTAGTTGAGCGCCTCGCCCGATTCGGCGCCTGGCAGATTCATGTTGGAGATGGCGAGCCGGATCGGCACATCCGATTTTTCGTTGGCCTGCTGAATCTCTTCGAAATCACGGCAGATTTCGACGTCGATTTCCAGAAGTTCCTTCATCCGCTGGCGGATCATCGAAGCGAAGACATTGGAATCCTCGGCGACGATGATCCGATTGTTCTTCAGCGACGCACCGGAATAGTGCATGCCGGAAACACCCAAGAAATCCATTTGGCCAGCCTTATTGTGAAAAATTACCCCGGTAGCAGATTATGGGACAGGCTTTGAGGAAAGGTTAAGCAAGCTTTCCTAAAAATGGGGACAGGACGAAAAAACGCCTCCCGCGCCGTAGCATAGCCGAGGGATTTCCGATCCCCCTGGAATTAAGCAGGAATCAGCAATACCAGCTTGTGGTCCGCCCGGTCCGTCGGTCGATATGTGTGTTGGACGAAAGCCAGTTCGCCGCGGAGGGGGTGGCTGAAGGTCCTCACGCCGCCTTCCCGGTCGAGCACCGCCTGCTCCTTCCAGATCACTGCAAACAGCGGGCTTTCGCGCCTGAGCGTATCGAGCATGGCGTTCATCTGCGGATCGTTGAAGCTATGGCTGTAGTCGGCGCGGAATTCTGCCAGCACCCGGCGCGCGCGATCCTCCCAGGCCCTGATGAGAGCCCGGGCTGCCGGCTCGAGGAAGATGAAGCGCAAGAGATTCCGCTGGCAGCCGTGGCTCAGCCAACCGGTGAAGAGACTTTCGGCGGCTTCGTTCCAACAACATGCGTTCCAGAAGCGATCGAGCCCATAGGCCGGATGGTCGACCGCATCGACCATCGCCCTGAGCGAGGCCGGCGCATCCTCGATATCCTCATGCGTTTCGCCCTCGGGATCGCGGCGCCCGGCCAGTTCGAAAAGATAGGCACGCTCCGCCCGCGTCAGCCTGAGCGCCACTGCGAGCCGGCCAAGCGCGTGCGGCGAGGCCTGCACCTCGCGCGCCTGCTCGATCCAGGCGCACCACGTGGCGCTGATGCCGGCACGCGCGGCCAATTCCTCGCGGCGCAGCCCCGGTGTGCGCCGCCGTCCGGCCGGCTGTTCCGGCGCCAGCCGCTCGCGATGGGCGCGGACGAATTCGCCCAGCAATTTTCTCTGATCATCATCCAGCATGGAAGCAGATATAACAGGATAAGCTGTCATCTTGTAACAGAATATTTTTCAGGCATGGTGCACGTCAACCAAGGAGAACACCATGCAGACCGTCCATGACAAAAACGTACAGAACCAGTTCGGCCCACGCGCCAATGCCTATGTCGAAAGCGCTGTCCATTCACAGGGACAGGATCTAATAGACCTCGCCGAACTGACAAAGAGGCACGCACCGCAACATGCCATCGACCTGGGCTGTGGCGGCGGCCATGTCGCCTATACGATGGCGCCGCATGCCGCGCGCGTCACGGCCGCCGATCTCTCCGCCGACATGCTGGCCGCCGTTGCTGCCACGGCGAAGTCGAAGGGCCTCGACAATATCGAGACGGTGCGCACGCCGGCGGAAAAGCTGCCATTTGCCGATGCGGCTTTCGATTTCCTCGGCTGTCGCTATTCCGCGCATCACTGGCAGGACGTCGAAGCCGGCCTGCGCGAGGCGCGCCGCGTGTTGAAAGCGGGCTCGCCGGCTGTCTTCATCGATTGCTATTCGCCCGGGCGGCCACTGCTCGACACCCATCTGCAAGCACTCGAGCTGTTGCGCGACACGTCGCATGTCCGCGATTATTCGTTCTCCGAATGGACGAACATGCTGTTCCATGCCGGTTTCGGCATCTCCGCGGTCCGGACGTTTCGGCTGAGGATGCAGTTCGAGGTTTGGACAGAGCGCATGGCAACACCGCCCCACTATGTCCAGGCGCTGCTGGCGCTGCAGGCCGGAGCACCGGCAGAGGTCAAGGCGCATTTCGACATCGAGCCGGATGGCTCGTTCTTCCTCGATATGCTGATGGTCGCGGCGGTGGCCAAATGACCACCGCCTCCGCGGCAAAATTCGATGCGTCCCGGGCTGGCGAATATGCAATGCAGAGCCGCATCGCGCTGGCCGGCTACGACGCCTGCCACGAGGTCGCCGCCTGCCTGCTGTCGGCCACGCTCGGCCGCGGCGGCAGCGCGAATATCCTGGTCGCTGGTGCCGGTGGTACGGCCCAGGAAATCCTCGCCGCGGCCCGTCTGCAGGACAATTGGCGCTTCACCGCCGTTGACCCCTCGCCGTCGATGATGGACCTGGCACGTGCAAGCGTAACCGATGCCGGCCTCGCCGGCCGCGTCGATTTTCACCTGTCGACCGTCGATGAACTGCCTAAGGGACCGGCATTCGACGCGGCAACCCTGATCGGCGTCCTGCACCATGTTCCGGGCCGGGATCAGAAGGCGGCACTGCTGCGTTCCATTGCCAGGCGGATGAAGCCTGGCGCACCGCTGATCCTTGCGGGCAATCGGAACGCCTATGCGAGCAAGCCGCTCTTCCTCGCCGCCTGGGGCGAGCGCTGGCGGATGCATGATGCCAGCGATGCCGAAGTGTCGGCAAAACTCGGCAAGATCCTGCAAGGCGCCGATCCGCCTGCCTCAGATGCTGTTGTCGCAGAACTCCTCGCCGAAGCCGGCTTCACGGCGCCGGACCTGTTCTTCTCCAGCCTGTTCTGGGGCGGCTGGATCACATTCCGAATCTGACGTCGCTAACGACTGTCATCATCGCCGTCGCCATCCCGATCATCGTCGTAACGGTCATGCGAATGGCGATTGTCCTCGACGGCATCGATATCGCGCGCATGGCTTTCAGCCTGCTTGCGGCGGCGGTCGAGTTCCTCCTTGCTCTTCTGGCTTCCGCCGTTCAACGATGCTCCCCGCTTCCGTGTTTCGGAAAAAGCAGGCTCGTCCTCCGACGAATAGAGATGAATGGTCTGTTGCGGATAGGGCATCAATATCCCCTCCTCGCGAAACCGCTCCAAAATCTCGATACGGATCTGGTTCTTCACGCCCATGCCGGTGAACAGATCGGCGAGGTAAAAGCGCAATTCGAAATCCAGTGCCGACTCGCCGAAGCGGACGAATTCGACATGCGGCTCCGGCATGGTCAGCACCAGCGGCTGCCGCGTGGCGATCTCCATCAATATGTCCATCACCTGCCGCGGATCTGCATCATAGGAGACACTGACCGGGATTTCCGAGCGTCCGAGCTTGTTGCGCAGCGTCCAGTTGCCGACCGAGGCGTTGATGAGCTGCGAATTCGGCACGATGACGGATTGGTTGCGGAATGTCTCGATCTCCGTCGCGCGCACGGAGATACGGCGTACGAAACCCTCGACCGGCCCGTTGACGATCCAGTCACCCACCCGGAACGGCCGTTCTATCAGAAGGATCAGGCCTGAGACGAAATTCTGCACGATGGTCTGCAGGCCGAAACCGATGCCGAGGGAGAGCGCGCCGGCCACCAGCGCCAGGCTGGAAAGGTTGATCCCCGCCGCCGAGATGCCGAACAGCCCGGCGATGCAAATGCCGGCATAACCAAGCACTGTGCTGACCGAATTGCGCACGCCGATATCGACCTGCGACCGGGCCATGACAGTGCCGTCGAGCCAGGACTGGAACCAGCGCGTGGCGAAATAGCCGCCGAGGAAAACCAGGATGCCGGCGACGATGCCGAGCAGCGAAATCGAGATATTGCCGATATGGATTTCCGTGAACAGCTGGACGAAGATCGCCCAGATATCGGGGGCGCGAAAACCCCATTTCAGCATGATGGTCGGAATGCCGAACAGGCAGACGACGACATAGATGACCAGTCCTGCAACGAGACCGAGCTGGTCGAGCCGGATCGCACTGAGATCATGGCGCTTCTGCAGGTAGCGGCCGGTCAGCGTCTTGGCGAAAGCATCCGGTCGCGAAATCGCCTGGCCGGAGCGATAGCCGATATAGATCATCACCAGCACGGCGCCCGTTACGACGATCTGCGATGCCGCGAACTGGGCTAGTCCGATATAGCCGAACAATGATGTCAGGATCAGTCCGATGCCCATCAGGATCAGGAGATAGCGGATCGGTTTCGGCCACGCGCCATAACCACCCTCGCCGACCTCCATTGGCCGCACGAATGCGAGGAGCAACAGGATCGCGCCGATCAGAATCGACGAAACGAACCCCTCCGCCACCGTCAGCACGACGGGTGCATCGAGCGCCACATTGATTTGATCGCCGATATAGGCGAGGCCGTTGGCAAGCGCCAGCAGCATGCAATAGCCAACAAGCATGCGCGCGCCGTGATCCGACACACTGACGAGCCGCCATTGCGGCCGCTTCGGCGCAAGGATCGCATGGGAAAGCCGCCAGACGAAATAGAGCCCGACAATCGTCCATAGGACGGACCGGACGATGTCGATGAAATCGATCCTGAGCACTTTGAACCCGGCGAGCGTGATCAGGCTTATGAGCACGAACAGACCCGCTGCCAGCGTCGGGATCAATGTCGACCAGAAGGCAGCCACCAGACGGAAGGTGAAGGTCGGCTGCCCGAGAGTGGGATCGCGCTGGGTGAAGGGGCGAAACATTCGGCGGACAAGGCCAATGATGAGAAGCGCCTCGAGGATTATCAGCCCGAGCGCGATCAGAAAGCCTTGCCGCTTGAATTTCCAGGTGAAGTCGAACGTGCCATCAACGCTGGACCAGAACTTTCGCTTGAGCTCTCCCCACCCATCGGCCGTGTCTTCAAGCAACTGCCCATTGACCTCGGTGTAGCGCAACAGCGTCTCGGCGAAGAGTTTCCGCCGGAGATCGGTGATGTGCCCCGACAGATCGGTCGCCTGTTTGTCGAGCACATCGGCGTCCGACAGGATTCCGTTCATCTGCCCCTGTTCGCCCTGCAGACGCTTGCGGTCGCCGGCAGTCGCCGCACTTTCCGGCGGCTGGCCGGCGGCAGGCGGATTGCCCAACTGCTCCAGGCGGCCGACAACAAGATTGTATCGGTTCTGGAGTTCGGCCTTGGCATCGGAAATGGCCTTGGCGACCGCGTCGACCTGCAGCTTGAACTGGGCGAGATCATTGTCGGTCACTGTTGCTTCACCGACACTTTTGCGCAGTGAATTCAACGCTTGAGCCGCCTTTTCCAGCGCCGCTTTCGCGTCCTGCTGCAGCGATTGCACAGCCTGCTTCACGGCATCCTGGGTCTGCGGCTGCTGCGTCGCATCCGTCGCCTGTTCTGCGGCGATCGCCGGAGCGCCGAGCAGTAAGCCGGTCAATACCAGCGCTTTCAGGAAAATGCGGATGGCCTGCAAAACCTCACCTCATGCTGTCGCGCCCCGTAAATGAAATAAAACGACGGCATAGGGCAAGCAAAAATCGTTGCTTAGAGCTTACTTATGCTTCCAGCCTGACGTCGCGGCGAATGGCTTGCGGCGATCTGCCGAAGGCGCGCAGGAACGCCTGGCGCATGCGTTCCCGGTCAGCGAAGCCGGTTTCGCGCGCAATGATGTCGAGCGAATGGCGGCCATGCTCCATCATCACGCGGGCCGCCTCGACTCTGAGATTTTCGACCGCCTTGGCCGGCGACTGGCCGGTTTCGGCATGAAAGGCGCGGCTGAACTGGCGCGGGCTGAGATGCGCCACCTCCGCCAGCTCTTCGACGCTGAGGGGGGCGGCGAGATTACGGCGCGCATAGGTCAGCACGTTCTGAATCCGGTCGGACTTGGCATCCAGATCGAGCAGTGTCGAATGCTGCGACTGGCCACCGGCGCGCCGGTGATAGAGCACCAGCTTGCGGGCGGTGGAGCGGGCGATCTCCTGGCCCAGATCGTCCTCCACCAAGCCGAGCGCCAGATCGATGCCGGCGCTTGCGCCGGCCGACGTCCAGACAGAGCCGTCGGTGATGAAGATCCGGTCGTCCTCGACCCGGACATCCGGAAAGCGCGCCTTGAGGTCGCGGGCATAGAGCCAGTGCGTGGTCGCCTTGCGGTGATCGAGCACGCCTGCTTCCGCCAGCACGAAGGCGCCGGTGCAGATCGACGCAATGCGCCGCGCGGTGTCGGCCGAGCGGCGGGCATAGGAAACCAGTTCCGGCGTCGAGCGCGACGGCTTAAGGCCGCCGGTGAAGATCATTGTATCGAAGGTCCGGTCATCGATCGGCCTGGTTTCGACCGGCACGCCGATCGAGCTTAGAACCGGACCGCCCTTTTCCGAAAGGACTTCTACGGCGTAACAGGGTTCATCGACCGTAACATTGGCGAACTCGAAAACTGCAAGAGCGGCGAAGCTCATCATCTGGAAGCCCGGCGCGACAACGAAGGCGACTGACAGCATCTTCCATCTCCATGTCCTAAATCATCGTATATATGACATTTGAGACAGGCCGCTTCAAGATTATTCTCCGGTCATCGCAACAGTGAAACACGGAGATTTCATCATGTCACATCTCGGAACCGCCCTCGTCACCGGCGCCTCCTCGGGCATCGGCGCCGTCTATGCCGACCGGCTCGCCCGCCGCGGCTATGACCTGATCCTCGTCGCCCGCAATGCCGGCCGCCTGTCGGAGCTTGCCGATCGACTTGCCCGCGAAACCGGCCGCGGGGTCGAAACGCTCAGCGCCGACCTTGCCGACAGAAACGACCTTGCACGCGTCGAAGAAAGATTGCGGACCGACGACAGCATCACCATGCTGGTCAACAATGCCGGCGTCGGCTCGTCGACCCCGCTTGTCAATGCCRATATAGAAAAGATGAGCGACATGATCTCGCTCAACGTCAATGCCTTGACCCGCCTTACCTATGCCGCCGCACCGGCCTTTGTCGCCCGTGGCAAAGGCACCATCGTCAACATCGCCTCTATCGTCGCCGTCGCGCCGGAACTCCTCAACGGCGTCTACGGCGGCTCAAAGGCTTTTGTGCTGGCCTTCAGCCAGTCGCTGCAGCACGAACTGGCAGACAAGGGCGTGCGTGTGCAGGTGGTGATGCCGGGCGCCACCGCGACGGAATTCTGGGGCATTGCCGGCACGCCGGTCGAGCATCTGCCGCAGGAAATCGTCATGTCGGCCGAAGACATGGTCGACGCGGCTCTGGCCGGCCTGGATCTGGGCGAATTCGCCACCATCCCTTCACTGCCGGAAGACGCCGACTGGCAGGCCTTCGAGGCGGCCCGCAAGGCGCTCGGCCCAGGCCTGTCGCGCACCACGCCGGCTCCCCGCTATGACATTGACCGGAAGTCGGCGRCATAAGGCAAAATCTGAGGCTCGTATTCAAACCCCTGTTTACTCTTTGAAACTAGCATGGCCGCTGACGGACAGAGGCGGCCATGCTGAACTGGAAGATCATTTCCGATCACGATGCCTATAACGAAGAACGCTTCGCCCTGCTCAAGCTGCTCGAAGGCTCGACGACAAAACCCTATGTCGATGGCGTCGGCGATGCCACCATCGGCATCGGCTTCAATCTCGTCTACAATCTCGATCCGGTGTTGCGCATCATCGTCGGCGACAGGCACTGGAGCCAGACGCTCGAAGACCGGCTGGCGACACAGATCGACAAGAGTTATACGCCCGGCCAAAATGCTGTGCTGATCGCCAACCTGAACGCGGTGATGCAGGACTGGCACGATCATCACGACAGCAAGGTGCCGACCACCTTCGCCTTCTCAGGCGACGCCGCGATCGCCAAGGCGCTGGATGCGCTCGATGATTATTATGACGGCCGCATCGACGCCTGGGTCCCGGGCATTCCGGAGTCCTCCGAGCGCGCCGCCCTCTTCTCGCTCACCTGGAATGCGCCCAGCATGCTGGGCCCGAAACTGCAGGCCGCGATCGAAAAAGGCGACCGTGCCGAGGCTTGGTACGAAATTCGCTACAATTCGCTCTCCAGCAGCCTGCCGGCCAATCTCAAGGCGGCAATCGCCAATCGCCGCTATGTCGAGGCCGACACGTTCGGCCTGTATCATTCCGACAGCCGTGCCAACTATGCCGAAGCGCTCGATGCCGGCCGAATGCTGGCCAATCACCACCAGACGTTGCTAGCGTATGAAGCAACCTACGATCCGCTGACGGCCGCCAGCATCAAAGGCGTGTCCACGATCGGCAGCATTTCCGACGAACTTCAGCCAGCCATCGACGCGGTGCTGCAAAAACTCCATCTCTCCGTCGATCACCCGATCGAGGAATTGCTGGCGACAGCCCCCGGCGTCACCAGCCTTGCCGGTGACGGCACCGCCTATGACAGCACGAAAAACGATGACGACCTTCTGCTGGGCGGCAAGCCGGGAGAAAGCCTTTCCGGCGACGCGGGCGACGATGTGCTCATCGGCTCCAAAGGCGCGGATTTCCTCAGCGGCGGCAGCGGCGCCGACATCTTCGTCTTCGCCTCGGCAAAAGACAGCAACGCATCCGGCAAAGGCGACACGATTTCCGATTTCGACACGGCGGACCGCCTGGAATTCGCCGGCGGCACCGATTTTCAGTTGCTGTCGGCGCGCAACACCGCATTCGACGGCGAAGCCGCGGAGATCCGCTGGTTCTGGCGAAACGGCGCGACGATCGTCGAAGCCGACTATAACGGGGATGGAACGGCCGACCTGCATCTCACGCTTTCGGGAAAGCACGCCTTGAGCGCCGGCGATTTCATCCTATAGTTCGGCCCAACCATCCGGAGCCGCCGCATGACCACAGCCCAGGATCTCATCGCCGCCCTCAAACTTGAACGCCACCCCGAAGGCGGCTGGTATATCCAGACTTATCGCGATCCGCTCGGGGTCGACGGCCGGGCGCATTCCACGGCGATTTTCTACCTCCTCGAAGGCGGAGACCGCTCGCATTGGCACAGGGTGGACGCGGTGGAAATCTGGCACCACTATGCCGGCGCGCCGCTGGAGCTCAGGCTGTCGGACGACGGAAACACCATGCGCACGCTAACACTCGGCCCTGACGTGCTGGCGGGCGAAACACCCCAGGGCATCGTGCGCAAGGACGAATGGCAAAGCGCCAGGAGCCTCGGGGACTGGACATTGGTCGGCTGCACGGTGGCGCCCGGCTTCGAATTTTCAGGCTTCGTCATGGCGGAGCCGGGCTGGGAACCTAGCCCGGCCTGACGAGACGCAAGCCCATCAGGCGAGATCCGGCGGCACCGGTCGCGGAATGCGGCTTTCCGGGTCGATCCGGGCGGCCTTGCCGGGATCGGCATTGGTCTTTTCTTCGATTTCGCCTTCGGTCTTGGCGCCATTCGGCGCGATGCCGACCGGCGCGCCCGTTTCGGCGTCGCGCTGGACGTCGTCGAGATCGGCTTGGGGATCAGGTTTCGGCATGGCATCCTCCATCGGTTCCAACACAGCAATTGCCAGAACACGACGAAGGTTCCATGAGTGCCCGCCGAGAAGGTCCGGCTTAGCTGATAGCAACGATCCTGAGCGGTGTCGGATACGGCTCGATGCGAAGTGTATCATGGGCAAGCACGCTGACCCGGTGAAGCGGCGCCTGCTCCAGCTCCCCATCGGCGGCCTTGCGAACGGCAAAACGCATCAGCGTCAATTCGCCCCCCTCAGCCACTGCCCGGCCGATCGCCGTGACATCGTTGCCCTTGATCGTCGCGACGTCCGCGTCCGTGAGACCGACGACGATCTCATCCCGCACCGTGACGATCTTGAAAAGAGAGTTCTTCCGGGACAAATCCTCAGGCATCGTGCATCCTTCCTGCTTCGAAGTCATCAGATGGAAGACGGCTGAGCCGGCCAGAATCTTCGGGATATGCGCTTTTCCAACGCCCGGTATGGCTGCAAGCAACTGGCGTGACGCACATCTTTACAAGCGGAACGAAACACCGCCGGAAATATTCCGGCGATGCTCTCTTTCGTGTGCAGGGAATGCGAGAAATATCGCTAATTCAACAACGTTACAGAAAAATGATAGTTTGATGACATTGTACTTTTCCATCGTGCGAAGAGGCCGGATTGCCGGCAGCGGCATGATGCGGCTGCCGCCAAGCCAAAAAATCGAAGTCATTTGAATAGCATACCCCAAGTTCGCCTTTCCGAAGAGAACAGCGAAGCCATTCGACCTCCAGGAGAAGGAGCCGGAAGCCAGCAACCAAAGTCGCTCAATTTGTTGGATATTTAACATTTTTAATTGATTGATATACTCAACGCGCCAATCCTGGCGTCGTACGGTAACAAAACGGCAAAACCTGTACCAATCGTTTCAATGTTTCAGTCGAAAAGTACGACTTTGTAACAGCGACATTCAAGTGAAACAAACGAACTTTAGACCTTCGCTCACGGACAAGCCAGCGCCGCCCCGCTGGCCAAATTCTCAGAGAGCAGATCGATGTTTCCCTTTTTGCGCCTTAGTGCAGTAATGGCATCAATCGTCGTTGCCTCGACGGGGTTTGGCTTCGGCCTGGGCAGCGCACTGTCTGCCAACGGAAATATTGGCAATGCCCGTTCTTTGGACGGAGTGTCCGTATCTTTTTCGGCTAAAGAAAAGAATTCTGTCGCGAAGTCCCGCGGCTTTCGTGACGTCGCGTTCAACTTTGCAACGCTGGACAGCAGCAATGTGCCGGCCGTCAATATGGCTGGACCGCGGCCGGGCATGGAGCATGTCGACCTTGGTTCATCGTGCCCGATTGCTTCATCCTGCCTGGTGGCAATGAACTAGTTCGAAAACAAACAAAAATTCGAAGACAATATCGAAACATCATTGCACCGCAGACGACAGCCAGCATTTGTGAACATCATCACACCAAACCAGCCAACAGATCCGGATCAGCCCTCCGGCTCGAACACATAGCCCTCGCCACGGACGGTCTTGAGCAGAGTGGGCTCCGACGGATCGGCCTCGATCTTCTTTCTCAGGCGCGCGATGCGGATATCGAGGCTGCGGTCGGCGTCGCCGAGCGGACGTCCATGCGCGAGTTCGGCCAACCGGTCGCGCGACAGAATCTGACGTGGATGGCGGGCAAAAGCTTCGAGCAGGTCGAAATCCATGCTGCTGATTTCGATCTCCGACCCTTCACGATCGAAGAACCGCCGCCCTTCAACATCAAGCACATAGGGCCCTAATGTCAGTTTCGGCCGTGTCTCGGCCGGCTTTTCCGGCGCCGGCGGCAAGCGGCGCAGCACGCTGCGCACGCGTGCCAGCAGCTCACGCACCTCGAACGGCTTTGGCAAATAGTCATCGGCGCCATTGATCAGGCCGTCGACCTTGCTGGTCTCGTCGGCATTGCCGGTGAGCATGATGATCCCCATGCGCTCGCCGGCATTCCTGAGCCGCCGGACTATGGAAAAACCGTCTTCGCCTGGAAGATTGACGTCGAGCAGGATCAGATCCGGCGAACGGACAGCGAGCAGTTTGTCGAGGGCAACACCATTCTCGGCCGGCTCGACGCTATAGCCCTGCATGGACAGATAGTCCTCGATCATGCCCCTGAGGCCCGGTTCGTCATCGACGACCACGATACTGGCTTCGGACATTATTTTACTCCTTCGGGCATTGGCGCAGTCTGCTTTTCGGTTTTCTTATCGGTTTCACGGTCCAGCATCGGCCTCAGCGCCGCGCGTAAAGCAGCAAGGTCGATCGGCTTGGTAACGACCGGCAGGTCGGTCGGGACAGCTTTGTTCTGGGCGTTRAGGGCATCGCCGGTCATGACCACGATCCTGCCCTTCAGAGCCGGCTTGGCCTTGATGATGAATGCGACCAGGCGGTCGCCATCGATGTCGGGCATGCGCAGATCGGTAAGCACCGCGTCGAATTCGCTATCGAGGACGGCCTGCTGCGCCTCGCGGCCGCTCGGCACAGCGACCACCGACACACCCTCGCCGCTCAGCACGTCGACCAGGAAGTCACCGATCGCCGTTTCGTCGTCGACGACGAGCAGCCGGCCGGAAAGGCGGAAATCGGCCTGTGCCTGCTCCTCTTCCTGCTGGGCAATCTCCGGCCCCATCGGCAGCTTGACGCGGCAGAGCGTGCCGCCGGCAGGCAGCGCATCGAGCGAGATCGTGCCCGCGTGCGCCTCGACGATCCTGAGACAGACCGAAAGGCCGATGCCTGTGCCCACCCCTTGCGGCTTGGTGGTGAAGAAAGGTTCGAAAGCGCGTTCCTTGACGGAATCCGGAATACCGGGGCCTGTATCGATAATGTCTATGACGATATCGCCCCGGCCCCGATAGCTTTTGACATTGAGCTTGCGCTCGCCTTCGATGCCGGACATTGCCTGCTGCGCATTGAGCACGACATTCATGAACACCTGGTGCAACTGGTCGGGATCGGCGAAAAAATCCGGCAGCGTCACCAGCCGCTCGCGCACCACCTTGACGCCGTTGCTCCGCAAGCCATAGGCCGCAAGTTCCAGCACGTCGTCGAGCACCGTGTCGATGGCCACGTTGCGCTTCTCGATCGGTTTCGAGYGCGCCATTGAGAGAAAGGTCTTGACGATACGGGCGCAGCGCTCGGCGGCCGAGTGCAGTTCCTTGGTGCGCCGCTTGGTGGCATCGTCCTGCGCCATTTCATGCAGCATGCCGGCATAGCCGACGACAATGGACAGCGGATTGTTGAGTTCGTGCGCCACGCCGGCGAGCAGCGAACCGAGAGCCGCGAGCTTCTCGCTTTGCTGCAGCGCGCCGCTGCGCTTTTCCAGTTCCATCTCGACCAGCTTCTGGCTCGTCTGGTCGACGGCGAACACGCCGGCGCCGGTGACCTCGCCGGTTTCCGAATGGATCGGGAAGCGGATGAACATCGAATAGAGGAACGGCGCCAGCGACGGGTGATATTGTTCTTCGATCTGCACCTCGCCTGTCGCCAGCACCTTGTCGATCGACCGGTCCATCATCGCCGCCTCGTTCGGGGGCAGGATGTCGATGGTGCGACGGCCGATGATCTCGTGCGCCGGCCGGCCAAGCCGCTTGACGGTTTCCGGATTGACGAGCGTGAAGATGCCGTTGCGATCCTTGGCCAGCATCGCCACCGGCGCATATTCGAGAAAGGCAGCCATGCGTGCCTCGCTGACGCTGAGCGCCTCCTCGGCGCGCTTGCGCTCGGTGACGTCACGGCCGATCGACTGCATTTCGGTCAGTTTGCCATTGTCATCGAAAATGCCGGTCTCGGTCCATTCCTCCCAACGGATATCGCCCAACGGCATCAGGATGTTGCGAACGACAATGGTGCTGGAAGGATTATCCGGGGTCAGCGAGGCGATGTGCGCATCATACATCGGCCTGTCTTCGGGATAGATCGAATCGAAATTGCTCTCCGGCCGGCTCAGCAAGTCTTCCAGCGTGGTGCCGAGATAGCGGCAATAGGCATCGTTGGCGAAGGTGATATGGCCGGTCGGGCTGTGACGGGAAACAAGTTCGGTCTGGGTGTTGATCACCAGACGATAGCGCGCCTCGCTCTCGCGAATCCTGAGCTCGGTCTCCTTCATCTCGGTAATATCGTGCAGCAGGATGACCTTGCCGCCGTCGGGCATCGCGCTCTGCCAGCCATCGATCCAGCGACCATCCGGCAGTTGGTATTCGGCGTCGGAATCATCGTTGAACCGGTCTAGGTCGAACAGCGCGCCGATCTTGCAGCCAACCGCGACCTCGGACTGCCTGTCCCGGGCGAGATGGGCGGCGAAGGCTTCGTTGTAGAACAGCAGCCGCCCCTCGGAATCGGCGATCGCAAAGCCGTCGTCGAGGCTCGACGTAGCGGCAAGAAAGCGCGCTTCGCTCTCCTCGAGCCGGCTCTGGTAGCGGCGGATGGTCGAGACGATGCCGGCTATGGTCAGGAAATGCGTGCGCCAGCCGGCCGGCGCGCGCGGGATCGGTGCGTCGACGCCCGCCGCCTGCAGCGTCAGATATTCGGCAAGCTGGAAGCTCGGCCGGATATAGGCCCGATGCAGCAGATAGAAGAGGCCGAAAAAGGTGGCGCCAAGCCCGATCAGGATCATCGCATAGGGTGCGAAACGCGGCAGGAGATAGGCATAAAGGTCGGATTTCGGCAGCACATAGACCAGCCGGAACGGCGACAGCGATGACGATTGGATGCGGATGAAATTGTTGCCGATCGTCTCGAAGCCGGCCGCCAGATTGCTCTCGACTTCCGGCTTGAGCAGGTTGTTCTCGGCGAGATAGGAGGCCATGCGCGGCCGGTCGCCGGCAAAGGCGCGGCCATTGACGCTCAATATGTCTCCCTGGTCGTCGATGATCGCCAGCATGCCGACCGGCTGGGTGACATGCGCAATGACGGCGTCGAAGGATTCCACCAGGATATCGCTGCCGACCACGCCATAGAAGCGGCCGTTGACATAGACCGGCGAGGCATGCGTCACCACTGGCCCGGCGCTGGCGGCATCCTCATAGACGCGCGTCCAATAATCCGCGCGTGTCGCATTCTGCTGCGGCGTGCCGAGCCGGTAGATGTCCCTGGCGAGCCACGAACCGACGAGGTCATGAATGGTCCTGATCTGCTGGTTGCCGTGCGAGCCATTGGCCACCGCCTGCAGGCTCAGCCCGGGATAGATCGCGACGAAATCGGATTGCGCCGAAATGAAATAGCTCCAATGCGAGCGCGAACCCGCCTGCCGATCGATCTGCAGCGCACCAAGCAGGTTGAGTGCGGCATCCACGGGACCAATGTCGGCACTCGGACGGGAAACCAGATCGGGAATGCCGAACAGCGTGCCGAAGGCGACATTCTTCGTCCCGGCCGTCCATTCTAGCCCCTGCACCGTGCCGGAAGGAAGATTGACGTCCACGGACGTCAATTGGCCCGCCCGCTCCTGCGAAAGTCCCGAGGAGAAGCGAATGCCGTCCTCCATCGTCAGCCGCATGCGGGCCAGTTGCTGGTCCGTCTCGGCCACCAATGTGGTCAGCATGTGATGTTGTTCGTTGGTGAGCTTATCAAGATCGCCGAGCAGTGCATCCTCTTGCCGCCGGAACTGATCGACGACGATGGCAATGATGAGAAAAGCGAGCGGCAAGGCGCAAAGCAGAAGCAGTCTCGGTGACGGGCCGATGCGAGCGCGCCCGAGCGTCACCTTGCCGTCGGCATTTCCGAAACTCATTCCCTATGACCTCGTCACAGCGCGCCCATTCTCCATCAAGCCCCTGCTTTGGAAAATATCTGGTTCATCTTACGTGAAAAATGCCGGTCCATTGTTTCACAACGATGTCGCCATTGATTTCGAAAAGTCGCGTTACAATCCAGTATTTCTCTATTTTTTGATTGCAATCAGGCACCTACGGACAATATCGTAATGCCACCGACGCGGGGAGATAGTGGACGGCGACATGGCGAATGTGATTGTGGTCGACGACGACTTGCCGCTGAGCGGGATGATCGAGGATTTCCTGTCGATGAAAGGCCATGCGGTCCGCTGCGCGCCGAGTGGCGAGGCGCTCAACGGCGAGATCGCCGCGCGCGCCGCCGACATCGTCATCCTCGACCTCAACCTTCCCGGCGAGGATGGGCTCAGCATCGCCCGACGCCTGCGCGACCATCACGATCTCGGCATTATCATGCTCACAGGAGCCTCCGACCTGATCGACCGTGTCGTCGGGCTGGAAATCGGCGCCGATGACTATATCACCAAACCGTTTTCGCTCAACGAACTGCATGCGCGCGTCGAGGCGGTGCTGCGGCGGCGGCGTCTCAATGGCGAGGACATCATTCCCTTCGGCGCCTTCTCGCTCGACCTCAAGCGCTGGAAGCTGTTTGAGCCGAACGGCGAAGAAGTCCCGCTCTTTCCGACCGAGATCGACCTGATCGCCGCCTTCGCCACGCGTGCCGGCAAGCTGCTCAGCCGTGACGATATCCTCAAACTCGCACCGGCGCATGGCTCCGACCCGATCGACCGCAGCATCGATTCACGCATCAAGCGTCTGCGCCGCAAGCTGGAGCAGAACGGCCAGAACGGCGACCTGATCGAGACGGCGCGTGGCAACGGCTATATCTACAAGGGCACCAGCCGCCTGTCATGAATGCCAGAGGCGTGTCAGCGCCCCATCCTCACCGGTAACCGGATCACTCTCAGGCAAAGCCGCGGCAGCGATCGCTTTCCGGCCCGCCTCGCCACAATCGCCGGTCTGGATATCGGCATGCTGACCGGGCGGATAAGCGCCGACCACGAGGAAATCGGCACTCGCCGAAAGCCTGCGGTGGCCGGTGCCAGCGGGCAGCACGAGGCAATCGCCGGYGGCAACCTCGATCTCGCGGCCTCTCGGTCCGCCAAGCAGCAAGCGCGCTGAGCCAGCGGCGATGCCGAGCACTTCATGCGCATGAGTGTGATAATGCTGGTAGGCGAACACGCCGTTGCGCCAAATGCCCTGCCAGCCATTGCGACGGAAGAGGTCCTCAAACAGCGCCGCCGGATCGTGGTCGTCGAGCGGCAGCGAGCGGTAGACCAGCATCGGCAGTTTCGGGTTGTTCGGCACCCATTCGCTCGGCTCGAAAAGGACAGCCTCGGGCTCCATTCCCATTCTCCTTCGTCAAATCCGCACCGATCAAAGCGCCTCCTGACGGGATTGTTCCCCTGGAAACAACGTCGGGCCGACAGATGTGCGAAAAAGGTTTCAACGCTGGAGATGACCTCCAGACCCCAAACGAAACAAACCGACCCCCAAGGAGAATATCATGAAGAAGCTCGTTCTCGGCGCTGTCGCCGCCCTCGTCGCCACTGTTGCACTGACCTCCGGCGCCGAAGCCGGTGGCTGGAAGTGGCACAATCACGGCTGGAACCATCATGGCTGGCACAATGGCTGGCACCATGGCTTCTGGGGTGGCCCGCGCTTCGTCATCCGCCCGGCTTATTACGACGATGGCTACTGCTTCGTGAAGAAGGTCCGCGAATACGACGATTACGGCAATGTCTACGTCAAGCGCGTCCGCGTCTGC
>NZ_JBFUFF010000103.1:0-22941 GCF_056403555.1 Rhizobium sp. P2_G2 | reverse complement strand
AACAAGAACGACCCAGATAAGGACGTCACCATGACCTTGATGATCTATGACGTACCTACGGCGTAGGACACAACCAAGATGAGGAGGATTATAAAGCTAATCGCCCCAGCACTCGCCTTTGCGGCAACGAATGCTCAAGCGGAGGACTTCGGCAAATATCCAGGAACCTATTTCTGCACGCCAAGTGCTGGCGCAGGACTTTACTACAACGAGGCAGCCAAGACGTGGGACAGCACAACGTTTGCAGTCAAAGGAATGGGCTATATTGTGAAGTTGTCCGACACGGGACGAAAAGTGAAAAGAAATATTCTGCGATACGCTGAACCTGGAAATAAGGATTCAGAACTGGAACAAGTTCCCGGAGAATATCCTGTAGTAACCTTGACTGTGAAAGAAAAAGGAGCGGAATATACTCAAGAGTGCCAAGACTTGTTCAAAGAAGAGTGGGACCGCAAGGACACAACAGACAACGAAATAATCATGCTCGGATCATTTCTCACTTGTTTTGGGCGAGGACCACGCTTTCAGTTCGACTTCGACACACTGCGCTTTCAATCAGATGGACGAGGCGGCTATATCTCAGGAAAGCCCGACAAAGAAAACACTGACACACCATTCATCTTCATTGGCACGTGCGACAAGATCGATTGAGGTTCACCCTCGCGCGAGCACCAAGGAAATCACCATGTCCAGCCGGGAAATCGCGGTATTGACTGGGAAGAACCACGCGGACGTAATGCGCGACATTCGGAACATGCTCTCCGGCTCGGAGAGGTAGCCAGCAGTTTTGCTGGGAACTACGTAGCGGCAAACGGTAAGACCAATCCGTGCTTCCTCCTCCCCAAGCGAGAGACCCTGATCCTCGTCTCCGGCTACAACGTAGAGCTTCGGGCGCGCATCATCGACCGATGGATGGAACTGGAAGAACAGGCGTCCGCACCCGTGCGGGCACTCCCTGACTTCAGCAACTCAGCCGAGGCGGCTCGGGCGTGGGCGGACGAACTGGGAGATAAAACAAAGGGTTAACGTAAATTTTAGTTCTCCTGCCATACTGCACATATCATGCCCCGGTCCCCCCTAGTTTACCCCTCATACTGCTCATGCGAGCACCTCTGGACCACGCGGCGTGAGTTTTCCCCCCATACCGCACATAGGAAGGCCGGGAGGACCGGGGGAGGAGATATGTCGTCATACCGCACATAGAATGGCCGGGAGGGGCGGGGGAGGAGATATGTTGCCATACTGCACACGAAACGCCCACGATGACAGGCTGCAAAAGATGGCACGCGACAAGACCCACTCACCAAGACAGGAATTCAACACCGCCACGAAAGAAATCTTCGTCTCTCACGTATACGTACACGCACACGCGTCTTAGAGTTTATCTTATAGTTTAACTCAAGGTGCACCTCAGGTTCCCTTCTTAGAGGTTAGACCAGAAGGGGTATTACCCTATTGTTACCCTCTCGGTTCCCTTCATGTGCTCCCGAGGTTCCCCGCTGGGTAACGTGATGTTATCTCCGGTGCCCCATCATAGCCCTTCCGCCCCCGGCTGGTCTCTTCGTCCATCCGCACCCCTTGAGCCTTTCAGGAGGCCACCACGGAAACCATTTGGTCTTCCGCTCTCTTAGCGCGTCCGCACGTCGGCTCACGCTCTTCTGATCAGCAGCAAGGTATCTGCCTTGATCACCGCACCCTCCGTGCTCACCATCGAACTTGTCGGCTCCTATATCGCCGTCCACCTGGAAAGCGGCACCACCGACGACCAGACGGCCAAGCGGGACAGAGCCACGACCAAAAGCCCCATTCCCATCCTCGCTCGCAAGCTAGTCGCCGCTGGCTACGATCCCCAGGCCCGTGTCCACGTCGTCCGCAAGGCATTCTCAGACGACCACCTGATGCCGGTCTTCAAGCGTGACCGAACGCTTCTCACTTGGTCTGCCGTGGACGTCATAGAAGATGTCTCCAAGGGTCCCCGCGAAGTCAAACACCGCCCGTATTCCGGCCCGACGCAATCCAATGTGACGATTGTGGCCCAACTCGCCCAAAACGCCCAAGACGTGGAGGAGGGCGGTGAAGATACCTCCCAGCACGCCATGGCGATAAATGCCGCCCCGGGCACCCAAAAGAACACCGATCCATTCGAAAAGGAAACCCGCTGATGTTGAACGACGTCTCCGCTATAGCAAATCTCCCCCTTGGTGCCTCCATTGACGTCTTCACGGACGGCGCATGTCTCGACAATCCCGGTCCCGCCGCTTGGGCGCTTGTCGTCACCCATGAGGGCAAGGCGATCTATTCCGCTTCC
Organism: Rhizobium sp. P2_G2; assembly: GCF_056403555.1. Classification (NCBI taxonomy): domain Bacteria; kingdom Pseudomonadati; phylum Pseudomonadota; class Alphaproteobacteria; order Hyphomicrobiales; family Rhizobiaceae; genus Rhizobium; species Rhizobium sp. P2_G2. The sequence continues at coordinate 20,633 of NZ_JBFUFF010000103.1, read as the reverse complement.
GCCGCGCTTGGTCCCGGAACAAACAACGTTGCCGAATTGAGCGCAGCTATTGAGGCCCTCCGCGTTCTTCAGAGCCGCCCCGATCTCGTTGCCGCGATTCGCAGTGATAGCAACTATGTGGTCAAGGGAATTACCGCGTGGGTTAAGGCCTGGAAGAGGAACAAGTGGAGGGGCGCGGATAAGAAGCCGGTCAAGAACCGCCCCCTTTGGGAAACCCTCGACTCTCTCGCATCCACCCTTCCCAATCTCGATTGGCGTTGGGTCCCCGGTCATAGCGGAAACGAGTTCAACGAGATGGCCGATAGTCTCGCTGGGGAAGCCGCGAGGGGTGCCGCGTGAAGTCTGAAAGCCAACCGACGCTTACTCTGCGCCCCGCCACAAGCGCCCTCGACTTTTCCGCAATCGCCGCCGCCCTCCGCAAAGAAGACGCCCATGAAATCAGCATGGCTGCTGGGCGCGTTCCCATCGCCACCCGGCTACGGGAGAATGTCGAATTGTCCACCGTCTCCTATGTCGCCACATCGGGAGACCAGTCGGTCATCCTTGGAGGGATTGCCGTGCGCCAGAACTTCGCCGCTGTGTGGGCTGTAGGGACCCCTCTGGTTTCCCGCCATATCCGCGATATCGCGGCACAGACCAAGCCAATGATTGCCAGTTGGTTCGAAATGTTCCCCGAGGTGCTCCTCATGGGTAACTTCTCGCTCGCGAGCAACACCCTTCACCATCGTTGGCTGAAATGGGCGGGGGCAACCATGCTGCCCGAGATTCCGCTGGGCCCCTCCGGTGCCTACTACGTGCCGTTCTATTTCGCACGTGAGGGTTACCATGTGTCTTGATCCGGGGAGCATGTTGGGGCTAGCCATGGGTATCTCCAGTGTAGCGGGACAAGCCGCAGCGGCACAGACCAATGCGGAGATTGCGACACAGCAGGCCCGTCTTGAGCACGCATCGCAAGCGCGTGAATACCTCATCGAAAGCGATGCATCGTCCAAGGAGCAGTACAAGGCCGCTCAAGAGCGTAACCGCGCTGTAGCTGAGGCCCGTGTGGCCGGTGCGGACATGCAAGGGACTACGTTCGGTGAGCAAGTCAGCGAGCAGCGCCGCCAGGGAGCGTTGTCGATTGCGAACGCCAAGGACCGTGAGGAAGTCGCCCGAGGCAACTATGTGATGGCGGCGGAGGACTCCAGCATTAAGGCGGCTAACGATATACGCGCGAACGCTGTCAACCCGCTCGCGGCCTTCACGGAGATCGCGACATCGGGGATAAAGGGCTACGGCTCCTTCAAGTGACTCTAGCATAAATCGGACAAGGGGGCGCTCCAGGGATTTCCTGAGGTGCCCCCTTCCGCGCGCTATTGAAGGCGCTCAGTGGGTGCCGTGCTCGGTCCAAGGTCGAACTTCACGACCACACTGCCGGTGCTCAGATCAATGCCGACTAGATGCCGGTGTCGGGGAGACAAGCGGTGCTGCAACGCCTTGGCGACGATGGTCAATAGTGTGTCGTCCAGGGAGCACACGAAGGCCGTCTTGCTGGACAGGCGATAAGCCGCCGCGTCACCCTCGTCATCAACGAAGCAATCGAAGAGCAAAGTCTTCGGCGCACTGGAGGCCCGTACCGCCTCGGGGACGTCCACCGCCTCTTGTGCCGAAGTTTTTGTCTTGGGGTGCGCCTTGCGTTGCGCAATGTTCACAAGCCTCTTCAGGTGCGTCACTCGATTTGGGACCCGACGGGGGCTTACATCCTCTATGTCTGCCTCAGGGTCCGCGATGTCAAAATCTTCGATCCCCGGTGAAAGAGCGGCATGGGCTTTGTTGCACGCGTCCAAGTAGGATTCGGCCATGATATGGTCCCAGAAAAGTGGGGCGCTGTTTGCGCCGTAGTAGATGACTGAAAACAATGTAGTCTGCATGGCATTTCCTCTTGAACCGGTTGCAGCCCGTTCGGTGCAACTCGCGGTGACCTAGGTGGCACGAGAGATTCGTGTTGACAAGAGGGGCGAAAATCCGAAAACATTCAGCATTTACAGACACTTCGCTATCGAATGTATCTAGGTCGTAAAACATCCTGTAGTTTCAATTGGTTCACCAAAATTACCTTCGTCATCGAAGCACACAAAATTATTTTCGGAGCTTTTTTGCGAAAACTGTGTGAGCGCATATCGTAAGGTCTTTCGCTGAACTCCCCCCGGTGGGGGTGCCCAGGGTGGCGCAAAATGCATCCCCCTGTGACATCTTTCTGAATTCCCTGACGCCCTCAGTCACCCCGCGTGATGGGCGTGACGTTGATCACCGGCCCCTGGTCTTCCTCATTGCCGGTTTCCTGAGCGGCGCTTTCCAGCGATTGCGACAGGTCGTCATAGAGGTACTTGGCGAACATGGACCCCGCACCCAGGACCACCCACAGGGGTAACCCGATGGCACCTCCAAGGGCCGCAATGCCAGCACCAGTGCTGCTGAACGTGGCGAGACCGACAGCCGCGGCGGCAAGACCGATGCGTTGAGCCGGGGTGCGATTGTCCCATCCCAGTGCCTTCGCTTGGGAAGCGACTGTCTTGATAAGTGGGAGTGCAACTTTGCTTTCGATGGTCGCCGCGATGGCAGCCTTTGCCTTCCAGTGGGCGGGGAGGTTCGCCTCTCTGATTTCTAACAGCTTAGCCAGCCAAGCCTTCACGGCCGACTTTTCTTCCTGAGGTATGTTCTCTGCTACGTAGAGCGCAACGCGCCTGTGCTTGTCGTATTGTTCGTCTGTCATTCGGTCTCCCGTGAGAGTGAGACTATCAAGGGTGGCGGCGGAAGGGAATGCCAAGCCGCATCCGTTCCTCACGTGCCAATAGACCCTGCCCATGTGGACTCCTTTCGAAGGGGCCTCATTTTAGTGTCACATGAATAGGTGTTGACTTTTGACACTAATGCTATCACAACATTGAGGACCCATGTGACACTAAGGAGGCCACAATGCCGTCGACCATCGTAGGTTACGCGAGAACATCAACGCTTGACCAAGTGGCGGGACTAGAGGCGCAATTGCGGGACCTGAAGGCCGCAGGGTGCGAGAAGATATTTCAAGAGCAAGTGTCATCGGTCGACACCAGCCGGAAGGAGTTAGAGCGTGCGCTCGACTATGTGCGGGAGGGAGACACACTGGTAGTTACCAAGCTGGACCGTTTGGCGCGGTCGATTGGCAACCTCGTTGACATCACGGGGAAGCTGAAGACCAAAGGTGTTGAGCTTCGCATATTGGCCTTGAACCTGGACACCGGGACACCCACCGGCAAGCTCATGTTGAACCTAATGGGCTCCATCGCGGAGTTCGAGCGGGACATGATGCTGGAGAGGCAGCGCGAAGGTATCGCCAAAGCGAAGGCCGAAGGGAAGTATAAGGGTAGGGCACCAACCGCACGCGCCAGGACGGGCGACGTGCTGAAGCTGAAGGCCGAAGGGAAGACGGTGGACGCAATCGTGGCGGCGCTGGGGGTCAGCCGATCGAGTGTCTTCAGAATACTCAGGGACGCGTGAGCGTGCCAGTTTCCTCCCACCTTTTTTGTCCACCCAAGGGAGCACCCATGACCTTCTCCGCCCTTGCAATTCTTGCGGTGTTCACGGCGACAATCTTTTACGGCTCAAGGTAACCTATATTGCCACGCACATTCTTTACGGTTGGTGGATCGCAGGTGCAGCAGTTTTCTGTTGGTCAGTCGGAACATTAAAGACCTTGAGTGTGGGCGCCTTCCGTCACAACGGAACGGATTCGCGATTTTTGGCGCGTAGGTCGCATACCGCAACCTAGATTATTGCGACATTATCTGGCACAGGACCTCATTTACCCGAGCCTGGAGTGATTCAAAAAATGTCGAGTGCGAAGAAAGCTGCTCAAATATTCCTGAGCCATGCCGCTGTGGACAAAGAGCTTGTTAGCGCCTTTGAAACGTTGCTTGCCAAATGCCTGGGACTGACATCGGCGGATATTTTCTGTTCGAGTTTGGAGGGACAAGGGGTTCCCAAGGGGGACAACTTCGTTGACGTCATACGGTCGAGAGTAACGGAGGCGAGGGCGGTAGTTGCGTTAATAACGCCTGCTTATCTTGACAGCACCTTTTGCGTTGCCGAGCTGGGCGCTGCGTGGGCACTCCAAACGAAAAGGCTGCCGATAGTTGTTCCGCCAAACGATTTTAAAGTTATGGATGCAACGCTACTCGGTATCGTAGGGGTTAGCATCGACAATGGCGACGGACTCGCACAAGCATTCGAGGATTTGTCTGAAAGTGTGAATGCAGATAGACCGTCAACTGGGGTTATAAATCGAGCGCTGCGTGAGTTTCAGCGTTCTTGGGAAGACCTGAAGGATAAAATCGCCGCGCCTAAGAGAATAGAAGCAGCAGTCCATGCAAAGTTGATTGACGAACTGCACCAAGCTATCGAAGCTCGCAACGAAGCGGAAGAGGAGCTTGTACGACTAGAGAAGTTAAACGCAGCGCTGCGAGACGCAAAAGACCCGATTGACGTCGCGGTGATCGATCGCCAGTTTGACAACTCGACCTGGGAGGAACAGCTTGAGAGCGGGCTCGACCGGATAAAAAAACTCCATCGTGAGCTGGGTGGCAAGGACATAACAAGGCTTTTGATCCTTGATCATTTTGGCAAGCCGAGTCTTCCAGATCTCAACTCGCAGAGAGATGAAATCAGTCGGGCAGTCGAACTCGAAGTGTACGATCCCGACGCGCATAAATGGAACTACACCACTGAGGTAAGGCAGCTTTTTGATGAAGTCAATTTAATCATTGATATCTTTCGAGAGCACCCTGAGGCGGCGGAGGCTCAAAGAAAATTGGGTAAGAGGACTGATCCTCAAAAGATTACGTTTTGGGAAGAGCGGCTGTAAGTATGCAGGATTAGCTATGGCTGCCCCTGCCTTCGAGTTCAACGAAACCTAACACAAGGGTGTTTCGTTTACTGTTTGCCAGAGCTGATCGAGGCCTCCGGCCAGGACGGCAATCGTTCCGGTGTCCAGGCTGGCTCGATGCGCGGCGGCATCGATGCCCCGCGCCAGGCCGGAAATGATGGTGTAGCCCGCCTTGCCGATATCGCGGGCCAGCATGCCGGCGAATTTGGCCCCGATGGCCGAGCAATTACGGGCACCGACTATGCCGACCGCCGGGCGCTGGAGCGCTCCGGCTTTGCCTTTTACGGCAAGCAATGGCGGAGCGCCTTCGATCTGCCGGAGCGCCGGCGGATAATCCGGCTCGCCGATGCCGACGAAACAGGCACCAAAGCGACGAGCGAAATCAAGTTCCGTCTCGGCCTCTTCCACGGTCGCGATGCGAATGCTGCGGGTGGCGCCGCCACGTACAGACAATTCCGGCAGCCTCTGCAAGGCGGCTTCGGCGGTGCCGAACTGATTGATGAGATCGCGAAAGGTCGCAGGGCCGACATTGTCGGAGCGGATCAGGCGCAGCCAGGCGAGCCGCTGGCGATCGGTAAGCGCAATGCCCTTCGAACCTGCGCTCTTCGCCATTCTGCCTGCTTACCCCTTGTTGCCGATCTTGCTCTCGGTGCCGGAGAGCAACCTCTGAATGTTTGCCCGATGCTTGATCCAGGCGATCACGGACATCACGGCTGCAAGCACCGCGACCTTATGGTCATCGACGACCCATTCCACAATCGGGATCACGATCGTCGCAACCAGGGCGGATAATGACGAGTAACGGCTAATGGCGGCGGTGGCAATCCAGACTAGCAGGAAAAGCACACCCATGCGCCAGTCGAGGCCGAAGGTCACGCCGATATAGGTCGCCACCCCCTTGCCACCCTTGAAGCCGAGCCAGACCGGGAAGATATGGCCGAGAAAGGCGAAGAATCCCGCGATGACGCCGCCTTCGATGCCGAGGAAATGCAGCGCCAGCAGGGCAGGGACCGTTCCCTTGACCGCATCGAGGATGAGCGTGGCGGCCGCGAGGCCCTTGTTGCCGGTCCGCAGCACATTGGTGGCGCCGATATTGCCTGAACCGATCGAGCGCACGTCGCCGAGGCCAGCCATCCGGGTGAGAATCAGGCCATAGGGGACCGAACCCGAGAGGTAGCCTAGCACGGCGCAGATGATCGCGGGAAAGGCCGCAATGTTCCAGGTTAAAAGATCTTCCACCAAGGCCTCCCGGTATCAGGTAAATTTGGAGTGGTTTTTTCCCGTAGCTCGGATGCCGACTTAATGTCGTCGCACTGAAATGAACAGCCCTGACCCTCTACAATGGTTTCGACGAGCGCCAAATATTTGCGGGCGTCAGCATCTGGTTCATGCGCGTGGGCCACCAGGATTTTTGGCTGTCGTCCATGCAGATGGGGATACTGATTGAAAAACTCGCCAGAAACAATGAAGTGCAGATAGGCACCCACCTTTTTCCCGAGCTTGTCAAGGTGATCTCCGGAATCCCACGGCTGGTCATCGACGAGTATCAGGATTGCAAACCTTCCGCTGGGATCTTTTGTGACAATATCGATCACTTCCGGATTATCGATGGACACGGTGAACTGACCTATTCGTAGATTCTCGATGCATTCAATATTTCGGAAAATACGTCCCACCGGACGCCCTGCGGGAATTGCCTCGTGTCTGTAATCCACGCCTGCATCGCCTCAAGGAATTCTTCGAGGTTCGCATTCTCCCAAGCGTCTGGCTCATTCGAGAGGCTTGTCCTCAAGCTCGACAAGAACTCGATGAATTCTTCTCTTGTTCGAGGTTTTTGGAAATTATTCACGGCCAAAAACTGGCTTGCCAGCCACATAAGTCGCCACCGCCCGCCCGGAAAAGCGGGCATTCTCGAACGGCGTGTTCTTGGAGCGCGAGACGAGGTGATCCTTGATGCAGATCCACGGCTCGTCAAGATCGATCAGCGTGATATCAGCAGGCGTTCCCGGCTTCAGCGTCCCGCCCGGCAGGCCGAAGATCTCCGCCGGCTTGGTCGACATGGCGTGGATCAGCCGCATCAGGTTGACGGAGCCGTCGTGATAAAAGCGAAGTGCTGCGGCCAGCATGGTTTCGAGGCCGATGGCGCCGTTGGCGGCTTCGCTGAAGGGCAGGCGCTTGGTGTCGACATCCTGCGGGTCGTGCGCGGAGACGATGATGTCGATCTCGCCATTGTTCAGTGCCTCGACCATTTTCACGCGTGCATCCTCGCCGCGTAGCGGCGGGTAGAGCTTGAAGAAGGTGCGGTATTCGCCGATGTCGTTTTCGTTGAGCGTCAGGTTGTTGATCGAAATGCCTGACGTGACCTTGGCGCCGCGCTTCTTGGCTGTTGCAATTGCCTCGACGCTTTCCGGCACGGAGATTTTAGCCGCGTGATAGCGGCCCCGGGTCAGGGCTGCGATGCGGAGGTCGCGCTCCAGCGGGATCAGTTCCGCCTCGTGCGGGATTCCGGAGAGGCCGAGCCAGGAGGCGAGCAGGCCCTCGTTCATCACGCCTTCGGCACTGAGATATTGATCGCGGGCTTCGAGCGCGACCACGGCGCCGAATTCGCGTGCATAGGTCAGTGCACGCCGCAGCACCTGCGTATCATGCAGATGCTCCCGGCCATTGGTGAAGGCCACGGCGCCAGCTTCCTTGAGCAGGCCGATCTCGGTCATCTCTCCGCCGGCCAGTCCCTTGGTCAGGGCTGCGGCCGGATAGATGTTGACCGGGGAGGCGTCGCGGGCATTCTTGCGGACGAATTCGACCAGGGCGACATCGTCGATCACCGGGTCTGTATCGGGCATCATGATGAAGGACGTGATGCCACCTGCCGCGGCGGCCTTGCCGGCCGAGGCGATGGTTTCGCGGTGCTCGCCGCCGGGTTCGCCGGTGAAGACCGAGGCGTCGATCAGGCCGGGGACGGCGAGGAGATTGCTGCAATCGCGCACGACTGCACCGCCGGGCACGCCCTGGTTCAACGCCTCGCGGCCAGCAGCCTCGATCTTGCCATCGCGTATGATGATCGTGCCGGTCTCGTCGAGGTTACGCGACGGGTCGACGATGCGGGCGTTCTGGAGGACGGTGACGGCGCTCATACGCGTTCTCCCAGATTCTCGTTGACCAGCAGGGCCTCCATGACAGCCATGCGCACGGCCACCCCCATCTCGACCTGTTCGCCGATCACGCTTTGCGGGCCGTCGGCAATATCGGAGGCGATCTCCACGCCGCGGTTCATCGGGCCGGGATGCATGACGAGCGCATCCTCCTTGGCGGCTTTCAGCTTCTCGGCATCGAGGCCGAAATAGTGGAAATATTCGCGCACCGAGGGCACGAAGGCGCCCGACATGCGCTCGCGCTGCAGGCGCAGCATCATCACCACGTCGGCATCCTTCAGGCCTTCCTTCATGTCATGATAGACCTCGACGCCCATATCGGCGATGCCAGCCGGCAGCAGCGTCGCCGGCGCCACGACGCGGATGCGCGCGCCCATCGCACCGAGCAGCAGCATGTTCGAGCGGGCGACGCGCGAATGCAGCACGTCGCCGCAGATGGCGACGATGATGCGCGACAGCTTGCCCTTGGCGCGGCGGATGGTCAGCGCGTCGAGCAGGGCCTGGGTCGGATGCTCATGCTGACCGTCGCCGGCATTGATCACCGAGCAGGACACTTTCTGCGACAGAAGCGCCGCAGCGCCGGCGGCGGAATGGCGGATGACCAGCACGTCCGGACGCATGGCGTTCAGCGTCATCGCCGTGTCGATCAGTGTTTCGCCCTTCTTCACCGAAGAATTGCCAACCGACATGTTCATGACATCGGCGCCGAGCCGTTTGCCAGCGAGTTCGAAGGAGGCTTGGGTGCGGGTCGAGGCTTCGAAGAACAGGTTGATCTGGGTGAGGCCGCGCAATGTCGACGTCTTCTTTTCCCGCTGCCGGGAGATTTTCACCGCCTCGTCGGCCTTGTCGAGCAAATAGCCGATATCCTGTTCGGTCAGGCCCTTGATGCCGAGCAGGTGGCGGTGGGGAAAAAAGACCATGAGGGTAATCCTTTCAGGATTTTCGCGCTCTATAAGAGGGCAGCGTTCGAGGAGCAAGGGCCGTGCGGCGACAAACCGCGCCGATCCCCAGCGGAATGCGCTTCATCAAATTCATGGCTGTTGCTCAGGATTGAAAAGCAACCGCACACACTTGTTTTCAACAGGGATTCAAGCAACATGGCGCGCGCCCCGCATGCATTGCCCGACAAATTGGTTTAGATGACCGCTATGAACACAGCGAATCTCGATCTCACGCCAGAAGAACTGAACCAGCCAGCTCCTTGGAGCGGCATCAATGCTTTCCGATCAGATCCGCTGCTCGTCGATATTTCCTCCGGCATGCCGCGCCCTTTGCGCGAAGAGTTCGAGACCATCGGGCGTTACGTCACCTCGCACGAGGCGCAGGAACTGGCTCGGATGGCGAACCAAGGCACGCCGCAGCTAAGGACCCATGGACCGCGTGGCGAGCGGCTGGATGTGGTCGACTACCATCCGGCCTACCATGCCTTGATGCGGCGCTCGATTGCCAACGGCCTGTCTTCCTCCATCTGGGAGAACAAGCCGGACGAGAAGGGCATTGCCCACCAGGCAAGGGCGGTTCGGTTTTTCCTCACTGCGCAGCTCGAATGCGGCCATCTCTGCCCGTTGACCATGACCTCGGCCTCAGTCGCTGCACTGCGCGCCAATGAATCTGTGCTGCGCAATTGGCTTGGCAAGATCACCTCGCGCAAATACGATTCTGCCAACAAGCCGGTCAACGAGAAGACCGGGCTGACGATCGGCATGGGCATGACGGAGAAGCAGGGTGGCACCGATGTGCGGGCCAATCGCTCCGTTGCCGAACCGCTCGGTGACATGGTCTATCGGCTGTCGGGCCACAAATGGTTCATGTCGGCGCCCATGAGTGACGCCTTCGTCATGCTGGCGCAGACGCGCGAAGGCATGGGCTGTTTCCTCGTGCCGCGACTGCTCGAGGATGGCAATCGCAACGGGCTGCGTTTCCAGCGGCTGAAGGACAAGATCGGCAACCGTTCGAATGCGTCGAGCGAGGTGGAATTCTCCGATACCTACGGCTTCCTGCTGGGGCAACCGGATCAGGGCATCCGCACCATCCTCGACATGGTGACGCTGACGCGGCTCGATTGTGCCGTCGCTTCGGCAGGCATCATGCGCGCCTCGCTGGCCGAGGTGGTCCATCACATTCGCGAGCGTTCGGTGTTCGGCAAGAATCTCATCGACCAGCCGATCATGACGCGTGTCGTGGCCGACATGGCGCTCGACGCCTCGGCAGCAACGGCGCTGTGCTTCAGGCTGGCGCATGCCTTCGACAATGCGGCTACCAATCCRGAAGAGGCGGCCTATCAGCGGATCATGACGCCGGTGATCAAATATTGGGTGTGCAAGCTCGCGCCGTCGCTGATCTACGAGGCGATGGAATGCCTCGGCGGCAGCGGTTATGTCGAGGAGCGGCCGATCGCGCGGCATTACCGCGAGGCGCCGGTCAATGCCATCTGGGAAGGCTCCGGCAATGTCATGGCGCTCGATGTGCTGCGTGTGCTGGTGCGCCATCGCGATCAGTTCGAGCTTCTCTTCGGCATGCTGCAGCGCGACCTCGGCCCGGCGGGTTCGAAGACGGTCGACGTGCTGCGCGCCGCCGTTGCACTTTGTGAGCGCGACGAGGGCTCTGCCCGCTTCCTGGTCGAGCAACTGGCGCTGGCGGCCGGCTCGGCGGAACTGCTGCGGCTGGGGGCAGGGCGGATGGCCGATGCCTTCCTCGAAACCCGGCTCGCCGGCGGCTGGCGCTCGACCTATGGCATGCTCGATTCACGCTTCGACTCGAAGTTCATCGTCGAACTGCTCTATCCGGCATCAGGCCACTGACCAAAAGCGCAGCCTTCTGTCGGGAGGCACATATCGGGTCACCGAGCGGTGATGTTATCCCCAGCATGCTGCGTCACTGATATTGCGGCAACGACATTGTGTTTCTATCGTCCGGAGCGGAATCAGCGGATGACGGGAAAATGCTCGACACAATCGACACGCAAACTGCGGAACCGGAAGATGGCGGCGGAGCGCCGATGCGCGACCGCAATGCCACGACTGCGCGGATATTGAGAGCTGCCTCCGAACTGCTCGCCGAGAGCGGTTTCCAGAATTTCGGCGTCAACGCCGTGGCGCGCCGCGCCGGCTGCGACAAGCAATTGATCTACCGCTATTTCGGCGGCATGGACGGTCTGGTCGATGCGATCGGCGCGGAGCTGGCCGGCTGGGTTGAGCAGCGGATGCCGGAGAATGGCGGCGGCGGTTTCCTGCTGACATACGGCGACCTGGTCGAGCGGCTGCTGCTGCTGTTCATGGAAGCCCTGCGCGACGATCCGCTGATGAAGAAGATAATCGCCTGGGAGATCTCCGAAAATTCGCCGCAGGTGAAGCGCCTGGCAGAGGCGCGCGGCAAGGCACTGGCGCTCTGGATCGACAGGGTTGGCGGCAAGATGCAACCGCCCAAAGGGATAGATCCGGTGACGCTCAATGCGATGCTGATCGGCTCGGTGCAGCATATCGTGCTTGCAGGCGAGGCGGCGGGGCGCTTTGCCGGCATAGAGCTCAAGACCGCCAAGGACTGGGAGAAGGTGGCGCAAGCTGTTCGCCGCCTGGTTCGCGGCGTCTATCCGTAAAGCTGATCCTCCCTCGCTTTCTCAGCCTTGATCGACGTTAACCTTAACAAATGGTTTACGTTGCGCGCATCATCTTAACCTGTGACACTCGCATCGATCGGCTGACAGGGTTTTGCGTGATGCGGATCGGAATTTGGAATGTCTCGGCCACGGCGCTGCTGGGCCTGGCGATTTCGTTTATTGCCAAGGATCTGACGGTGCCGGTGACAGGCTTTGCGGTGCTTGGCTTGCTCGACAGAATTGTCATGAGCTGGCTCGCGCGCTGAGCGCCAATGCTGAAATGACTGCGGCCTGTGATGGGCCGAAGGGATACGAGAATGGAGACGTGGCCTGCCGAGCCGGCAAAGACCGGACGGCGCCCGCCAGTTTAAGGGATACCCGGGATGAAATGGGTGCTGTTTTTCTGGGCAATGCCGCTGGTGCTCCTGGGAAGCTGGTATTCGCTCTCCTATTACGACATCAATTTCGGCACCCTCCTTCTGTCACGGCGGATGCACGACCTCGTCTTCGAAGTCTATGGCCACATTCTCGGCCTGCCGCCGAAAAGCATTCCGCCGCTGGTGCTGAAGGCAGTCATCGTCGACTCTCTGGTCTTGTTCTCCATCCTGGCGTTCCGCCGCCGCCGGCAGATCGCGGCGTGGTGGGAGAAGCGTCAGTCCTCCAAGCCGCCGGAAGCATCCCTCGATATCGACAAAAGCCTGTCGAGCGCCCCCTGAAGGATGAAGGCGGCAGCGGCGGAGTCGATCCGCTCCTCGCGCTTTTTTCGCGAAACATCCATCTCGATCAGGGCTCGCTCGGCCGCGATAGTCGACAGCCGCTCGTCCCAGAAAGTGAAGGGGATCGCGGTCTTCTCCGACATATTGCGCACGAAAGCGCGCGTCGCCTGTGCCCGCGGCCCCTGGCTGCCATCCATGTTGATCGGCAGGCCGATGACGAAGGCCTTGACCTCTTCCTTTTTAGCGAAGGCCAGCAGGACATCCGCGTCGATCGAGAACTTCTTGCGGTTGATGACCGGCCTCGGGGTGGCGAAACGATGCCCCTTGTCGGAAAGTGCCAGGCCGATCGTGGTCGTGCCGAGATCGAGGCCGGCGATAAGATCGCCGGCAGCGAGATGATGCGCCAGGTCTTCGATGGCAAGGATGGTCATTGCGGCTCCTCTGGGCAACTTTCCGTGAACTTGTCCTTAAACGCTTCACGCTGTCTTGGAAACATTGGAGCTTCGCGCTACTGATCGCCAATTGTATAAAAACATTGGAGAATAGCGATGAAACTTCGCTGGCTTGGTCATTCCGCGTTCCGCGTCGAAACCGCAAAACAGACGATCCTGATCGATCCCTTCCTGACCCATAATCCGTCCTTCCAGGGGCTGGACCTCAAGGATGCGGTCAAGGGTGTCACGCATATCCTGTTGACCCATGGCCACATGGACCATGTCGGCGATGCGATCGCACTGGCAGGTGAACTCGATGCCGAGGTGGTCACAAACCCGGATCTCGGAGCCTGGTTGGCACATCGCGGCGTCAAGAAGATTAACCCCGGCAATACCGGTGGCACGATCCATACCGGTGGTTTCTCGGTGACCTTCACCAATGCGCTTCATTCAGCCGCTCATCTGACTGAAGATGGCGTTTCCCACGCGCTGGGCAACCCGAACGGCCTGGTGCTGCATTTCGACGACGAGCCGACGCTGTTGCACATGGGCGACACCGACATCTTCTCGGATATGGCCTTGATCAACGAGCTGCACCAGCCGGACATCGGCATCGTGCCGGTCGGTGATCGCTTCACCATGGGTGGTGCGGTGGCGGCACTGGCCTGCCAGCGTTTCTTCGATTTCAAGACCGCCATTCCCTGCCATTACGGCACTTTCGGCATTATCGACCCGACGCCGGAAAAGTTTGTATCGGGCATGGATGGTTCGAAGACCAAGGTCGAGGCGCCGGCCGTTGGCGATACCGTGGCCGTTTGAGGCTGCGGCGACAGAACACCCAAAAACCCGTTGCACCCATCCCCGTGCGCCTTTATAGCGTGCGGGGACGAATGTGACTGGAGTGGGACATGTCGGTTGATGTGACGACCGTGAAGCGGGTGGCGAAGCTGGCCCGCCTGGCTTTGACCGAAGAGGAAGCCCAGAAGATGATGGGCGAGCTCAACGGTATCCTCGGTTTCGTCGAGCAGCTTTCCGAGGTCGATGTTGATGGCGTCGAGCCGATGACGTCTGTGACGCCGATGGCGATGAAGAAGCGTGCGGACGCCGTCACCGACGGCGACATCGCCGATCGTATCGTCGCCAACGCGCCGGTCACCGACAAGAATTTCTTCCAGGTGCCCAAGGTCGTGGAGTAAGCGCCATTGGCCATCACGCTGACGACGGAGAGCCCGCTGCAGGATGAGGTCCGCGAACTGGTCGCGGAGCTCAATGCGCACCTATTGACGCTCACGCCGCCGGAACATTCCTATCACTTGACGGTCGAACAGATGGCCGAGCCCGATGTCACCGTCTGGATCGCGCGCGACAGTGGCAGGCCGGTGGCCTGCGGGGCGCTGAAGCGCCATGACAAGCGCATCGGCGAAGTCAAGCGCATGTATACGCGGCCTGAATGGCAGGGGCAGGGTATTGGCCGGCGCGTGCTGGGTGAGATCCTCAGTGCAGCGATCTCCGATGGGCTCGAGGAACTGGTGATCGAGACCGGCGACCAGCATCATGCAGCCTGGGCAATCTACGAGAAGGCCGGCTTTACCCGCTGTGGGCCGGTACTCGATTATCCCGACACGCAATTTTCCGTTTTCTATCACAAGCAGCTTTCCGCCTGAGACGAGTATCCGATGACCGATCTGACCCGCCTGACCATTGCCGACGCCCGCGAGAAGCTTCTTGCGAAGGAGATCACCGCTGTCGAACTGACGGATGCCTATCTCAATGCGATCGAGGCGGCCAATGACAAGCTGAACGCCTATGTAAAGGTGACGCCGGATCTTGCCCGTGCGCAGGCGAAATTCTCCGACGCCCGCATCGCTGCGGGCAAGCCCGGTGCGCTGGAAGGCATTCCGCTCGGGATCAAGGACCTGTTCGCCACCAAGGGCGTGCATACCCAAGCCTGCAGCCATGTGCTCGACGGCTTCAAGCCGGAATATGAGTCGACCGTCAGCCAGAATCTTTTCGATGACGGCGCGGTGATGCTGGGCAAGCTCAACATGGACGAGTTCGCCATGGGCTCGTCCAACGAGAGTTCCTATTACGGTGCGGTGAAAAACCCCTGGCGCGCCAAGGGCTCGAATGCCGATCTGGTGCCCGGCGGATCGTCGGGCGGCTCCGCTGCTGCGGTTTCGTCTTTCCTGTGCGCCGGTGCGACCGCAACCGACACCGGTGGCTCGATCCGCCAGCCGGCTGCGTTCACCGGCACGGTCGGCATCAAGCCCACCTATGGCAGATGCTCGCGCTGGGGCATCGTCGCCTTCGCCTCGTCGCTCGACCAGGCCGGACCGATTGCGCGCGACGTGCGCGATGCAGCGATCCTGCTGAAATCCATGGCCAGCGTCGACGCCAAGGACACGACATCCGTCGATATCCCGGTGCCGGATTACGAATCTGCCATCGGCCAGTCGATCAAGGGCAAGCGGATCGGCATTCCCAACGAATATCGGATTGACGGCATGCCGTCCGAGATCGAGGATATCTGGCAGCAGGGCATTGCCTGGCTTAGGGATGCGGGCGCCGAAATCGTCAACATTTCGCTGCCGCACACTAAATATGCTTTGCCGGCTTACTATATCGTTGCCCCGGCGGAAGCCTCGTCCAACCTTGCCCGCTATGACGGCGTCCGTTACGGCCTGCGCGTCGAGGGCAAGGATATCAACGACATGTATGAGAAATCGCGCGCCGCCGGCTTCGGCCAGGAGGTCAAGCGCCGCATCATGATTGGCACCTATGTGCTCTCGGCCGGCTATTACGACGCCTATTACATTCGCGCCCAGAAAGTCCGCAACCTGATCAAGCGCGACTTCGAACTCGTCTTCAATGCCGGCGTCGACGCGATCCTGACGCCCGCCACGCCATCGTCTGCCTTCGGCATCGCCGACCAGGATATGGCCAATGATCCGGTGAAGATGTACCTCAACGACGTGTTCACGGTGACGGTCAACATGGCCGGCCTGCCGGGCATTGCCGTTCCCGCCGGGCTCGACCAGAAGGGGCTGCCGCTTGGCCTGCAACTGATCGGCAAGCCTTTCGACGAGGAAATGCTGTTTCGTACCGCCCACGTCATCGAACAGGCTGCGGGCCGGTTCTCGCCGGAAAAGTGGTGGTGACAGAGTTTGCTGGGCGCTCAGCGTCAGGCGAGCGCTCATCGTGAGAG
This sequence comes from Rhizobium sp. P2_G2, assembly GCF_056403555.1. Taxonomy (NCBI): domain Bacteria; kingdom Pseudomonadati; phylum Pseudomonadota; class Alphaproteobacteria; order Hyphomicrobiales; family Rhizobiaceae; genus Rhizobium; species Rhizobium sp. P2_G2. Next base: position 4,631 of record NZ_JBFUFF010000103.1, on the reverse strand, counting down.
TGTCATTGCCAGAAAGTAGCCTGCCGCCATCAGGCAAAGGCCCATATGGAGGCCGATGATCGCGCGTAGCCGCGAGCGGAACGGTTCTTTCCTCGTCTTGTGGCGAAAGGCTTGCTGACCGAGGATTGCGCCTGCACTTCCTCCCAGGAAGGCAAGCAGAAGCAGGGTGCTTTCCGGGGTGCGCCTCTCGCCATTGCGCGCAGAAACCTTGTCGGACCAGAACGCGAACAATGTGAACGCGTTGATGGCCAAAAGGGCACAGACAATTGCGAGTTGGGTGGGCACCCAGCAACTAAAGAATGCTTCCTGTTAAAATGCAGTGAATCGAAGCCGGCGCGAAATGAATGTCGCATGATCGTTTGATCAGATTGGCGCATTTCGGAGACAGCTCACCCGGCAGTTTTACAAAACGACATTTTCCGTCTTGTCTGCGAAACCAGTTCGCTCTATACGCGCCCTCCCGGCCGAAAGCTGGAGCGGTATCAGCGGTTGGCGTTCCCCGTCCACCCGTGCAGGCGGCCTTGCCGTGCTGTATGCGGATGCTTCTCCGGAGGAAGGGGCTAGTCGGATATAGCTCAGTGGTAGAGCACCGGTAGGAATACCGGAGGTCGCCGGTTCGAATCCGGTTGTCTGCACCATGGATAGCTCAGTGGATAGAGCATCGGACTCATACCCCGACTGTCGAAGGTTCGACTCCTTCTCCAACGCTGACTGAAAATCAGCTCACCTCGCCAAGGTGTTGTCCAATACGGTCCGGGGACCGGAATGTCGACGGTTGGAAGCTGGCTGTATCGAGAGATGCGGCCCAGTGGTAAGCCTGACGCCGTGCGCCATTGCCGAATGGCGGTGATGGGCGGAACGCGACTTAGCCGGCTAAGGGAATACGTTCCCTTGGCTCGCTTGGCTGCCTTCCGCTCCGCTCCCGACCGTTTCGTGACGCCGCATGCCACCGGTCCCCGGATCACCATCAACGAACGAATAGAAAGGAAGTCCGGGACGTGACGTAGACCGGCAGGAGTGAAGAACAATGACCATTCTCGAAAAGATACTCGGACGCACGCGCGTCCGCGCCAAAGAAACCGAACGCCTCATCGTGCTCGAAAAGGGCAAGCTCATGGGCCTTTATGGTCCGGGCGAGCATGTGATCATGGCGAAGGAGCGGGATCTGGAGATCGTGCGCTTCGATATTGGCGCGCCGATCTTCAATTCGGTCTACGAGAAGCCGTTGTTCGACCGTTTGCCGGAGGTGGCCGAGCGCTATCTCACCGTCTTCCGGACCGAAGCCGATGAAGTCGGCCTGATCGAGCGGGATGGCGTCGTCTTTGTGACGCTGGCGCCGAACCAGAAGCTGGCGGTCTGGACCGAGACCGGTCCCTGGGCCATGACGACGTTCGATATCGCTGCCGATCTTGCGGTCGATCCGGCGATCGTGCGTCGTCTTGCCCGCGCCAAACGGACCGAGCTTTTGATGCCGATCACGGTACAGGATGGTCAAGTTGGTCTCGTCCATATCGACGGTGTCTTCCATGGCATGTTGCAGCCCGGTCTGCACGGCTTCTGGAGTATCGGTAAGATGGTGACGGTCAAGGCCATCGAGCTCAAGCGCCAGCCGCTCGATGTCACGGGCCAGGAACTCTTGACTCGCGACAAGGTGACGATCCGCGTCAACCTGACGGCCGAATACCGGGTCACCGATCCGGTCAAGGCCGTCACCGAGGTGAAGGACTATGCAGATGTGCTTTACCGGGCGCTGCAGCATGCCTTCCGCGCAATGCTCGGGACGTTGACGCTGGACCAGATCCTCGAGCGCAAGGCGGCGGTCACGACCGAAGTTGCCGGCCAGATCCGCGAGGAAATGGCTCGGATCGGCCTGGACGTGTCGACCATCGAGCTCAAGGACGTGATCCTGCCGGGTGAGATGCGCGACATCCTCAACCAGGTCGTCGCTGCCGAAAAGCAGGCTGAGGCGAACGTGATCCGCCGGCGCGAGGAAACCAACGCCACGCGCTCGCTGCTCAACACCGCCAAGGTCATGGCCGAGAACCCGATCATGCTGCGTCTCAAGGAGTTGGAGGCGCTGGAATCGATCGCCGGCAAGGTGGAGCGCCTGACGATCCATAACGGAACCGGCGGTCTGATGAACGACCTGGTTCGGCTGCGCGACAGCTGATCTGGAAAACGCCGCTCGAAACGGACCCGCCCGGAATCGATCCGGGCGGGTTTTCGCTGCCTGCGAAGGCGGATATGTCGGAGCAAGCGGTTGATTGCTCTTTACTTGACCTTTTGGTCCACGGCACTCGGAAGCGCCGCGCCCTCGGCCAGATGGAGCCTTATTGCCTCATAGGGCAGGGTGCAGCTCGTCGCGTCGTTGTTGAACGGCAGAGAGAAGGTGATGGATTTTCCATCGAATTCCCAGTTGGCCGGATCGCGGAAGTAACCGATGAATTCGCTGGATGGCCCAAAGTCCGCCCCGCTATCGTCTACCATGGCCGCCGGCAGCGACGATTGGTCTCCCAGGTCGGCCATGATCCGATCATGGCATTGCTTGGCAAGAACCGGCACGTCTTCCTCCCTAAGCAAATCGCCAAGGGTGAGTTTTTGGCCCTTGTCCAGATACTGATTGATGTAAGAGGTGGAGTCGAAGTCATGAATGCCTGAGCTGGATTGGTCGTGAAGCGGCGCGGAGATGAAGTTCTTCGTTTGAAAGGGCTGTTCCATGGCCTTTTCCACGGCACAGCGACTGCAATCGTAATAATCGGCACTGGCGCTGTTGTCGTCCTTGGCAGACGGCGCGTTGCCAGTGCGGCGATCACCGGCATATTCTTGCCAGGTTTTCTCCACGGCGGCATTGAATGCTTTTTTGCCGACGGTATCGGGATCTTCGAACTCAAAGAGCGTGATATCGGTCACACCGGCATCCGTTCCGAATGGAACATAGTAGCGTTTGAAGACCAGTTTTCCCTGGCTCATGGGACCTATGCCATCGGCACTTCTGAGGAAATCGGTGCGGCTGCGGATCATCACCAGCAGGCACTGCACATCCGCTGTTTCGCAATTTCCCCTCGTCGATAGCCATGATTTCTGCAACGTCTTGATGGCACGCTGCTGCTTTTTGTCTCGTCCGCGGTAAAGGCTGTCATAGGCGCGGTTCATTTCCTGGTCCGCTTGCTTCAACTGCGGATCGCTACAAATGGCGGCCACGAGACGATCTTTTGTTTCCGCGGCGCTTGAACAATCGAGCGCGTGCGCCGGCAGCGCGAACATGACAAGACAGATGAAGGCGAGACCTTGCAGAAGGCGAAGCATGCCGAACAACCCTGATTGCATATGACAAAAGATTTGCGTTGGCGACCCGTCGGGAGATCCGGAGTCGGCCCAACGGAATACCTTGTCAAAATGGGGCACAGCTCTTTCGATCGCGTAAATTGAGGAAATTCACTGTCGCGATGCCGGGACAGTAGCGACTTTCAGTTTGCGCTGGCGAAGTTTCTTGATACTTGTACCAATGTACCAATGTACCAATGTACCAAGATATGACAGAGTGCCGCCATGCCAGAAAATGAACCGAGAGCCGTCGAGCGCATTCAAACCGGCGTGCGGCTGGAAAAGCGGCTCGTCAAGGTGATGAAGGCGCTTGCCGAGCACAAGGACATGACGCTGAGTGACCTCATGGAGGGCATTGTTCTGCATGCCTTCGAGGGGCGGATGGCATTCTCGGCGGAAACTTTGGATGTCATTGCGCGGCTTAAGGAAATCTATGGACTCGATCTCACCGCGGAAGACAGCCACCGTCTACGGGATCGATAAGCAAGCGGTGCCGAGTGGCGGACAATGCATCACTATTGAGGAGGACATCAGGATGTTTTCTGCAGCGCATGCCAGTGTTGACCACGCAATCACCTTGCCGCTCTCCGCCGATCAGGCTTTCCCGCTGTTCACGCCCGAGGGAGAGCGCCTTTGGATTGCCGACTGGAACCCGCATTATTTTTATCCGGCCAATGGCGAGACACTGATTGGCATGGTGTTTACCACCGGCCATGGCGATGAGGTTACATACTGGACCATGATCGATTTCGACATGGTTGCGCACTCCGTCCGCTATAGCCGGGTGACGCCGGGCTCCCGTTCGGTGTTCGTCGAGGTCAGATGCCGGGCCGTGTCCGAGGATGAGACCGAAGTCAAGGTGAGCTATACCTTGACCGCTCTGTCCGAAGCCGGCAATGCAACGATATCCGCTTTCGTCGAGGGTTTTCCCGCCATGATCGACGACTGGAAGGCCAAGATCCTGGCCTATCTCGAGCGCAGCAATGTCAACATTCACCCCTGAGAGCCCGATTCAAAAGTTCATTCGTAGATCCAATACCTTGCGATGCGCCTTGTGAGCATTCGGATTGAAGCGATTTGCGCCCATGCTGTTGAGCTTTCGATGGATTTTTCCCAATCCTTGGCGAGGCGGCGGCAACGCCCGAGCCAAGCAAATGTTCTTTCGACGGTCCGCTGTACAATGTTGCGTGGAACTGGGCGCCTGGCTTGGTGATTTTGGGCCGGCTGGGCCATCAAGTGGCGGAACACGGAAGATGATCTCGATGTCTGCATCGTCGATTTCGACCCGGCGAACCACGGTACAGATG
>NZ_JBFUFF010000102.1:0-23043 GCF_056403555.1 Rhizobium sp. P2_G2 | reverse complement strand
GCTGTTGAATGTCACGACTTTGGCCCCGGTCGCAGCTGCTTCTCGGGCGAGCGCGCTGGGGTCATCGGAAAGTTCGAACTCGCCTTTGATCAGGAGCACGGGAGGACTGTCTTGAATAATTGGGATGCGCTCGATCGTAATGTTGGCAAAGGCGTCACTGATTGCAGCAATTGCAATGAACAATCCAATAATGACTGAACGCACAAACAAGGTCGCCTCCCCAGACGCCATGGCATGTTATCGCGTTCTCGCAGAACTGCAACGTATGCTTGACGACTTGACCGATTTCTAATGGCGTATATTGCACTTCATGCAATGCGATCCAGCCATTTCTCATATCACTGCGCGTTGCTCTGGCAGCCTTTCCAAAAGCTCTGATGTCCGTTCGTGGAAGCCCAACTTGGCCGGGTGCACATAGAAAGGGAGCGGGCAGGCGCTCCCCGTCTATCTTTCCTCCGCGTCTCAGGCCGGCAGGCAGGCCTTTGCGGCGGACAACAACGCTTCGTCGACCACCCCGAGGAGTCTTCTCCACAGGCGTCGCGCCGTCCTATTAACGCTCTCCTCGCGGGTCGCTGCAACAGCCACGACGACCTTCCATTCCGGGATGCCGCAAGCCTCAGCCAATGCCTTGATCTCGCTCCTGCCGGAAAGCGTGGCGATCAGGTCTAGAAGCGCTTCGGGTTGGCGGCCCAGGTTGATGTCCTCGGCTACCCTGTTCCAATCAATCAAATCCTGCTCAATGGGCTCGTCCGCAAGATCGTAGAGGTAGGCCTCGTCCGGCCCAGGTTCCTCAAACAGGTGCTTTGGCAAACCTAGGGGGCCGTTGTTGACGGCCGATTTGTCGAGAGGATATTTTCCACGAGCCCTGCCGTAACTTGCCCTTAGTGCGGCGCCTGGCGCTGGACGGGCGAGCATTGCCCGCTCTGGAACGCGACCGCCACATTCAACGGGATTCGACAGGGCGATCTTTCGGGTGACGGCGACCTCGTCCAGTGTCTCGCCTTGCTCGTCAACCAGCACGATCGAGGTCAGGTGAGTGGCGATGCCTTCCTTCTCGGCGAGCTGAGCAGCGGTCGCTTCGTCGAGTGTCTGGACGCCGAGCCAGGCGGCATAGGCTGCAGCGGCGGGATGGTCGAAGGTGCCCAGTGTTGGGCTGTCCGAATAGGACAGCACAATGTCCAGGCCGCCAACCGTGCGCGACAGGGCCTCGGTCCTCGACGACCGCATGCGGATGGGCGAGGCAGAGCCACGCATCGTCGCTAGCGCTGCGGCGACGGTGCCCGCAACGTCACCGGGTTCCGGCGTGATAAAGAGCTGTCCGCCGGACACTGCTGCGAGCTGCGCGACCTTGGCATCGAGCGAAGAGCTGCCAATCAGCACAACGGTGAACCGGCTACCTGTCTGTTTGACGAAATCGAAGTCAATCGGATCGTAAGAACGCCCATCGGTGACGAGCAGCACATTGGAGTCTTTGCTGGCGACATTATGCACGGCCTCGCCAATGCGCGTGCCCCCACCTTCCATGGGCAGATGTGGTACGAGGTCGCTCGCTGCGCGACCCTTGGCCCTTCCGCCAGAGGTGGTTCGATTGGAGAACGTCCAGAATTCGAAACTGTCACTGGATCGGATGTCGGAGCCTCTGAGCGCAGTGATCAGACCCTCGCACATAGCAGTCCAATTGGACTTGCCGCCGGAGTGGGACGTCCTCATCGATCCCGAAGCGTCAAGAAGCAGCTTCACGGCAAGGTCCGAGAGGCCGGCCTTGGAAGCCACGAACGTGATCGTCGCATATTCGCCCTGGGCAGTCTTTGCGGTCACAGGGTGAAACGCGGGAATGCCTACTTCGATGTCGATGACATAAGAGGTCTTGACCGACTTTACGTCGGCCAGCGGATGGCCGTTGACGGTGACCTCGCTTGCGCCGTTGACGGTGATGCCTGCGTCGAAAACTTCGCTCCGCGTGACGAGATCGTCGGAGGGCAGAAACGGCGAAGCGCCGTAGACTGCGCCTACGGTGAGTGGAATACGCAATCGGCCCTTGCCGCTGACGATCTGCAAGGGGGCGACGGACACGGTCTCGACGACAATCTCAGCCCCTGGGGCGACATTGCCAACGGATATCATGTGCAATCCGCGCAGCAACTCCTCGTGCAGCACGGCCGCCTTGCCGTCGTCGAGCGCCTTCTCATATGTCGCGCGTGCCTGCTGTTTGGCCTTAGCGATGCCAACGAGCCTGCGGCCGTCGACAATGGCTTTGACCGATACGACCACGGCATCGTAACCGACCGGGAATGTCATTGTCGCCTCGATCGGGATTGTCTCTTCGTTTCTGAAGACACGCTTCTGGGTAACGACTGCCAGTGCAGACACGATCTCTACGTCATAGGTGATGGCTTTGAGTGGTACGGGTGGGGTTCCTCTCTGGACGAAGGCCTGAAGCATTTCTTCGGTCTCGCGGATGGCTGTTCTCATGTCAGTTCTCCTTCCCGGCGCGCGCGGCGCTGTTGCATTTCCTCGACGACGGACTGAATGGCGACGAACAGTTCCTCGACATCAGGCACGGCCTCCGGATCAACCTTGACGACCACACCGGGAGCAACTTCTCGCTCGATAGGGCCGCCGCGCCTTATGGCATCGATCCGTCGCTTTATTGCCTCGAGCGACAGACCTTCCGCCTTCGCTTCGGAATAGACGGCGAGCGCTCTGACGTGCTCGTCGCCATACGAAGCGAATTTCCGCGATCCATCCGGCGCAGGGACGATGCCCTGCGAGATGAGAAAGCGGATATTGCGCTCCGGCGTGCCACTGGCTTCCGCGAGTTCCCTAAGGTTCATCGCCCTATCCAATCAAATCTTTTATGACAGTTCATATGTCATTTAAGGCGACCGTGTTCAAGTTAAAACGACAGTCTTAGTGTCAAATAAACGTATGTATCTGAATTTGCCTGCCTATTTTATGATGCCCAACACGCGCCTTGATTAGGGAAGGGGCTTGACTTCGCGTGGGGCGGGGCGCGCCAGGGTAAGGTGTCGCGCGACGCTGGTGAAGCCAATTCAGACTCTTCAACATTCGGTCGCGCAGTTTTAACCTTTGTCAATTCCTGAAAGAGCAACGCTGTCAAACCGGGTGTAGTTAAGAATTATTTCCATCCACTATGAATAAAGCATAGACGCGAAAACGTAATTCCATTGCGCTCAGAGGTGGAGCGCTTTGGAGGGAAGAACATGTCTCGTCTGGACGCCATCGTCGACATCTCGCATCATCAAAGCGCCGAAATCGACTTCAATGCCTTGAAAGCCGCAGGCATCGTCGCCGTGATGCACAAGGCCACGCAGGGCAGCCATTTCAAGGATTCGAAATACGACCAGAGGCGAGCGGCGGCAGAGCAAGCCGGGCTTCTGTGGGGGGCTTATCACTTCGCCGAAAATCGCGAAGACAGCGGCACCGGCGCCCAGCAGGCGAAATACTTTCTCGATCGGATCGGCGATCCCAAGAATGTGTTCCTGTCACTCGATTTCGAGGGATATCACCACAAGGACAAGCCCGAAGTAGAATTGACCATGTCCGTAGCGGACGCGGAAGATTTCATCGATGCGGTGCATCAGCACCTGGGGCGTTTCCCGTTCTTCTATTCCGGCAGCACCGTCCGCGACATTCTCGGCAACAAGACCAACGCCAAGTTCGCCCAATGCAAACTCTGGGCGGCCGGTTATGTCAACGAACCGAAGCTGAAGATCCAGAGGTCGTGGAACAATTGGACGCTTTGGCAATACACCGACGGAAAGCCGCATCACAACCCGAAACCCATCGACGGTTTTGGTTCCTGGGACCGCTCGGTGTTCGACGGCAGCGAGCAGCAACTGAGAGCGATCTGGGCGAGCTGAAGCTTCTGCATTGCAATTGCGATCTTTGAACGGAGATGAGAAATGCCGAGTGCATTCACGATGAAACTCGCGAAAATCGCGGAAGAGCAATTCCAGACATATCACCTGCACAGCGAGGGGGATGACACCCTCGCACCTCAAATCAGGCGTTATTGGATAGATTTGGGATACCATTTCCCAGGCGTCCAGGAGCAGTGGTCCGCGGTGTTCGTTTCGTGGAACCTCTTGAAGGCGGGAGCGACCAAACACGATTTCAAATTTGCCGAACGGCACGCCATCTTCATGAACTGGGCGATCCACAATGCCGACCAAGATACAGGTTCATTTCGTGGCCACCCGATCGAGATCTACTCGCCTCAGCTCGGCGATATTGTCGTGGACAATCAGCCCGGCCATTCCTACGATTTTGCATACGCCCGTCAGCACGACGACTATCACTCGCACTCCGCGATCGTGATTGAACGCGGTCACGACCACACCGGAGAGTACATCCTGACGGTGGGCGGCAATGAAGGCGATTCAGTCCGCGAGAAGATCATCTATTTGAAGAACGGGTTAATCCCCCAGCGTAACCACTTGCCATTCATAGGCATTATCGAAGATCGCATGTGAGCACTGCCCCACGGCGAGGAATGACGACCGCGCGGTATTGGCGATCCCTCGTCCGTGGTCCGAGGGAAGTCGGCGAGTTGGGCAAACGGGCAACAAACCGTCCTTGCCGATTTTCGGGTTATTGTCTGGGTCGACCGTTGCCGCTGCGATTCTGCCCCGATCAAAGGCGCTACACCCACGCCCGGGAAAACTTTGCATCTGAAGCGGCAAAGAGTTCGGCGGTATTCTCCCCCGCCAATGGGATCTCAACCGAACTCCACCTCAACCGCGTCTCCCTATCAGCCACGCACGCTTTTGCACTGCGTCATTTTCGCCTTTCCACGGAACCGATCAGCCGATTCGCGGCTTAACCCGGCGAGCCCCAGGGGCGCTGTTTTGCTTTTTGAGCCTCGCCGGCATGCCGGCAGCGCGGGCCAGAGCCGGAAAATTGACGACGTCGAACAACGCGAGGGATGACCGAGCGATGCCAAAACTTCGAAATCTTGCGGTGTTCGGTCTGCTGAGCATCGGCGCCTGCGCCACGCCGCCCGATACGTCCCACCTGATCAAGGAAGACAAGACCGTGCATCAGGCCCGCAAGGTCATGGTCGGCATGAGCGAGGCGGATGTGAGGATGTGCGCCGGCTTTCCGACCATGGGGGTCGCCGTCTCCAAGAACGAGAAGATCTGGACCTATCAGCGCAGTTATTCGCGCGGCAGCCTCAATGTCGGCATGACCACGCTGGGCGTCGGTCCGATTCCTGGTGTCACCGGGGCGACCGCCACCGGCGCCGAGGGGTTCTGCAACACGCAGGTGCGCTTCGTCGACGGCAAGGTTGTGCAGATCGATTTCGCCGGCGACAACAATACGAGCACCCATATCAACGGGCTCTGCGTCAGCACTGTCGACGCTTGCGTCGCCGATGCGCTGGGTAGCCGCGCGCCGGTCCAGCCGAAGCCGTGAATGGCTAGGTGGGCTCGGCAGCTTATTGCGGCAAGCAGCTGATCGATTGGAAATTGCCTTCGGAATTCTGGATGGTGATGTCGAAGCCGTGGCGGCCGTTGCCGGCATCGGTCAGGACCGTGCTGGCGATCTTGTTGCCGCCGGCAGAAATGCCGCCCAGCGGGCCGCCCCAATCGATCGTGCCTTGGTCGGAGACCGAATAGGAATAGTCTCCCTCGTATTTGCCGTCAAAGGCTGGGCCGCGATAGACCTTGCCGGCGATCTGGATGGTGCCGAGGAATGAATTGTCGATCGTGCAGCCGTAGTCTCCGTCCTGCAGTGTCCCCGCCACAGCGTTGCCGGCGATTCCCGCAATCGCAACCGCCAGCGCAAAATGTGTTGCTCGCATGAATGTCCTCCTGACGCTTGTGTCTCAGACTAAGACGGACCAGAGGAGGGAAACATGCGCCGGACATCTCGCCTGTCTTCGAACTCGTCCGAGCTGGCCGCCGGACCTCTTGCGACTAACGGCGCTGTGCGGTAATTTGCGCAGATGAAGTTGATACGGCTCGCATTTGTGCTTGCGCTCGCCGTTCCTGCTGTGGCGGCGCGGGCGGGTAATCCGTGCGGCATGTCACCGGATGACTGGTGCACGAAGCCAAGCGACGGCATTTGCGGAACGCACCTCAACGAAGCCGATTGCCGCGCCGACAAGAGATGTGTGGCGGTGCGCTATTCAGGTGAATCCGTCGTGGCCTGTCAGTGGGACGCGCGCGGTTTCGCCGGCAACTGCCCGGCGGTGGGATGCCGGGCGCAATAGGGAGGCTGCCATGCGCAGAGCACTTGTGATTATCGATGTCCAGAAGGGTGTTCTCGGCAGCCATGCGCCGGAGCGCAAGCCGGCGATCGACGCCGCCTATGATCATGTGGTCGGCAGGCTTGCCGATCTCAAGGACAAGGCACGCGCCGCCGGCATTCCGGTCATCGTCGTCCAGCATGACGATCCGGCGGGGTCGAGCATTGCAGTGGGGACGACGGGCTGGGAACTGAGGCCGGAGATCGCGCCGGTCGACGGAGAGGTTCTCGTCAACAAGCGTTCCAGCGACAGCTTTTTCGACACCGATCTCGACCAGAGGCTCAGGGAGCGCGCGGTCACCCATCTGGTGATCGGTGGGTGCGCCACCCAGTTCTGCGTCGATACTACGGCGCGGCGCGCAGTTACCCTGGGTTATGACGTTACGTTAGTGTCTGATGGACACATGACGGCCGATCGGGGCGGCCTGTCTTTCGAACAGATCATCGCCCATCACAACGAGACGCTCGACGGTTTTGATGCGGGCGAGCACATGGTCGACGTCAAGGCGTCATACACCATCGCGTTCTAGGCCCTGGCGCTGTCACGTTCGCGCAATATTGCAGGATTAGTCCTCCCTCCTATAATGATCGTGTCATAATGGGGGGAAATCCGTGGAAACATTGAAGCTTAGCGTCTCGCCGCGTTTTCTGCCGCTGACGTTCTCTCTCGTCGTGACGGTCATCCTCGGGGCGCTGCTGCTCACGGGCGAGGCCTCCTATACGGTCGTGATCGCGCCCTTCCTGATCTTCGCGGCGCTCGCCGCCGTCGGCCTGCACGACATCACCCAGACCAAGCGGGCGGTGTTGCGCAACTATCCGATCGCAGGCCATACCCGCTACATCATGGAAGATCTGAGGCCGAAAATCCGGCAATATTTCTTCGAGGGCGAGAAGGACGGCCGGCCGTTTCCGCGCGACAAGCGGTCGCTCGCCTATCAGCGCGCCAAGGGCCAGCTCGACAAGCGCCCGTTCGGCACCGAATATGATGTCTATGAGCCGCGCTATGAATGGATTTCGCATTCGCTGGCGCCGACCCGGCTCGCCAACCACAATTTCCGCATCACCGTCGGCGGGCCGGATTGCAAGAAACCTTATAGCGCTTCGGTGTTGAACATTTCGGCAATGAGCTTCGGCTCGCTGTCTGCCAATGCCATCCGCTCGCTCAACCACGGTGCCAAGCTCGGCGGCTTTGCCCATGATACGGGCGAGGGCGGTCTATCGCCCTATCACCGCGAGCATGGTGGCGATATTACCTGGGAGATTGGTTCGGGCTACTTTGGCTGTCGCCATCCCGACGGCTCTTTCTCGCCGGAGCGGTTTGCCGAGACGGCGACGCTCGACCAGGTGAAGATGATCGAGATCAAGCTCAGCCAGGGCGCCAAGCCCGGCCATGGCGGCGTGTTGCCGAAGGCCAAGATCACCGAGGAGATTTCGAAGATCCGCGGCATTCCGATGGATCGGGATTGCATTTCGCCGGCCTCGCATTCGGCCTTTTCGACGCCGCTCGAAATGATGGCCTTCATCCGCCAGCTCAGGGCGCTTTCCGGCGGCAAGCCGGTGGGCTTCAAGTTCTGCGTTGGCCATGCGCATGAATTCCTGGCGATCGTCAAAGCCATGCTGGAAAGCGGCACAACACCGGACTTCATCGTCGTCGACGGCAAGGAAGGCGGCACCGGGGCGGCGCCGCAGGAGTTCATCGATCATATCGGCATGCCGCTGCGCGAAGGGTTGACCTTCGTCCACAATGCGCTGATTGGCGCAGGCCTGCGCGACAGGATCAAGCTCGGCTGTTCCGGCATGGTGATCTCTGCCTTCGACATTGCCCGGATGATGGCGCTCGGCGCCGATTGGGTGAACATGGCGCGTGGCTTCATGTTCGCGGTCGGCTGCATCCAGAGCCAGTCCTGCCACACGGATATGTGCCCAGTGGGCGTTGCGACGCAGGATCCGCATCGCCAGCGGGCGCTGGTGCCGGCCGACAAGGCGCAGCGCGTGAAACAATTCCACAACAAGACGATGGAAGCGCTGGCTGAAGTGGTCGAAAGCGCCGGCATCAACCACCCCCAGGAATTCGAACTCTTCCATTTCCACAAGCGCATCAATCACAGTCAGGTCACGACCTTCACGCATCTCTACCCGCCGTTGGTGCGGGGTGAATTGCTGAGCGGTACATCTGACGTGCGCTTCAAGATTCCGTGGGAGATCGCCCGCGCCGACAGTTTTGCCGCTGCAACGAACTGAATGTTTCCGCGTTGCCATCCGTATGCCGACATGAAATCGCCAATCATTGGGGTTGACTGGGACTTAACCCTTTCCAAGCCCGCTCGATTGGTGAGAAAATGTCATTTCGGAGAGGAAGGAATCACATGTTGATCCGGTTCGGCGCGTATCTGTTTTTGGTGTTCATTGCTTCGGCGTCCTCGGTATTCGCAGAAACCAAGGTCGTGCCGCAGGACAAGGCGGAAATCCAGCTTTCCTTTGCGCCCTTGGTCAAGCAGACCGCCAACACCGTTGTCAACGTCTTTGCCGACAAGCAGGTGGAGCGACCGTCGCTGACCGGCGATCCCTTCTTTGACGAATTCTTCGGCCAGCAGCTGCCGAACCGTACAGAGAAGCAGAGTTCGCTGGGTTCCGGTGTGATCTTCGACGCATCCGGCCTGGTGATCACCAATTACCATGTGATCGACGGCGCTGATCATATCCGCATCGCGCTCGCGGATGGACGCGAATTCCCGGCCAAGGTCACATTCCAGGATCACAGGCTCGATCTCGCCATCCTGCATATCGAGGCAGGCAAGACAACGTTTGAAGCGATGCCGATCGGCGATTCCGATGCGGTCGATGTCGGCGATCTCGTGCTTGCGATCGGCAATCCGTTTGGCGTCGGCCAGACCGTGACCTCGGGCATCGTCTCCGGACTGGCGCGCAGCAAGATCGGCGAGGGCGATTTCTCCTATTTCATCCAGACTGACGCTTCGATCAATCCGGGCAATTCCGGCGGCGCGCTTATCGACATGAAGGGTGAGCTGATCGGCATCAACACGGCGATTGTGTCGCGCGATGGCGGCTCCAACGGCATCGGCTTTGCCATCCCCGTGAACCTGGTGAAAGTGTTCATCGCCTCTGCCATGGGCGGCCAGCCTGGCTTCATCCGGCCCTATCTCGGCGCCTCCTTCGATGCGGTCACCTCCGATATTGCCGAGTCCCTGGGCCTGAAGATCGCCCGCGGTGCGCTGGTGCAGTCGATCGTGCAGGGCGGCCCGGCGGACAAAGCAGGGCTCAAGGCTGGCGATGTAGTGACGGCGGTCAATGGCCGGCCGGTCGAGCATCCGGATGCGCTCACCTATCGCCTGACAACGGCCGGCATCGGCTCGACGGTAAAGATCACGTTCCTGCGCGACGGCGCGGAGAGCACGGCATCGCTGACCCTTGATCAGGCACCGGAAGGCACGCCCAAGGACGAGCGGCTGATCGACGGCCAGAATCCGTTTGCCGGCGCGCTGGTTGCCAACCTCTCGCCACGTGTCGCCGACGCGCTGGAAATGCCGACCGAGTCGCATGGCGTGGTCATCGAGAGGATCACTGACGGTTCGCCTGCCGCCCGGCTCGGCTTTGCGCCGAAGGACATCATCATCAACATCAACGGCAAGGATGTCACCACGACGGCGATCCTGGCCGAGATCACCCAGGACAGTCCGACAATCTGGCGCGTCGAGATCGAACGCGACGGCCAGAGGATCAGGCAATTCATCCGATGAATGAACTTTTCGCCCCCGCCAGCCAATCTGATCAATCGCGGCCGCTTGCCGACCGCCTGCGACCGAAGACGCTGGCCGAGGTGAGCGGCCAGCCGCATCTGACCGGTCCCGACGGGGCGCTGACCCGGATGATCGAGTCGAAATCGCTCGGCTCGATGATTTTCTGGGGGCCGCCGGGCACCGGCAAGACCACGGTGGCACGGCTCCTGTCCAACGAGACCGAGCTCTATTTCGAGCAGATCTCGGCGGTGTTCTCCGGCGTTGCCGACCTCAAGAAAGTGTTCGAAGCGGCGCGATTGCGTCGTTCCCAGGGCCGGCAGACGCTGCTGTTTGTCGACGAAATCCATCGCTTCAACCGTGCCCAGCAGGATAGTTTCCTGCCGGTCATGGAGGATGGCACGATCGTTCTGGTCGGCGCGACGACGGAAAACCCGTCCTTTGAACTCAATGCCGCGCTGCTCTCACGCGCCCGCGTGCTCACCTTCCAGCCGCATAACGAAGAGAGCCTGTCCGCACTGCTCGATCGTGCGGTTATCGAAATGGGCAAGCCGTTGCCGCTGGATGACGAGGCACGGGCGCTGCTGATCACGCTTGCCGACGGTGACGGGCGCGCAGTGCTCACCCTCGCGGAAGAGGCCTGGCGTGCGGCCCGCGAGAGCGAGGTTTTCGCGCCGGAGCAGCTCCTGCAGGTCGTGCAGCGCCGGGCGCCGATCTATGACAAGGGGCAGGACGGCCACTACAATCTGATCTCGGCGCTGCACAAATCCGTGCGCGGCTCCGATCCCGATGCTGCGCTCTACTATTTCGCCCGGATGATCGACGCGGGCGAGGATCCGCTGTTCCTCGGCCGGCGGCTGGTGCGGATGGCGATCGAGGATATCGGCCTGGCGGACCCGCAGGCGCTGGTCGTCGCCAATGCCGCCAAGGACGCCTACGACTTCCTCGGCTCGCCGGAGGGGGAACTGGCATTTGCCAATGCCGTCGTCTATCTCGCCACGGCGCCCAAGTCGAACGCGGTCTACACTGCCTTCAAGGCGGCGACCCAGGCGGCGAAATTCCATGGCTCGCTCTTGCCGCCCAAGCATATTCTCAACGCGCCGACCAAGCTCATGTCCAATGAAGGCTATGGCGACGGCTATCGCTACGATCATGACGAGCCTGACGCCTTTTCCGGTCAGGATTATTTTCCCGAAAAAATGGGTCGCCGGCAATTCTACAAGCCGCCGGATCGCGGCTTCGAACGGGAGATCAACAAGAGGCTCGCCTACTGGGCCAATCTCCGCAAGGAAAGGAACCGTACGTGAATGTGAGGCCCCAAAGCCTGGTCACCGTCATCGTCCCCTCCAACCGGCCCCTGGCACTCTCCAAGGGACCACTCGAAAGCGCTATCCGTTTCAGCGCCGCCAAGAATTATCGCCTGGTGATATCGGACAATTCGGGCGAGGGTGCGAAGATCGCCTATTTCTCCGATCTGCCGGAGCATGTGACCTATATCACGCCACTTGCCCCGACCGCGATCGAGAACGTACTTGCCTGTTTGGATGAGGCGGAAACCGAATTCATACTGCCGATCGGCGACGACGACTATGTCGAGGCGCTGCCAGGCGAGCCGGATTTCGACTTTGCCTCGCTCGGCGAGGATTTCATCGGGGTCCGGCCGTTGACGCAGGTGTTTGCCGTGGGCGAAGGGGTGCTGCGCACGCATTCCTTCACCATCGACGGTCAGACCGCGGCCGACCGGATGTATGAATATCGCCAGAAGGTCGCCGGCGACAACACGCTCTATTATTCCTACCTTCGCCGCGACGACTTTCAGGAATTGATACGGCTGTTGATCGGCCACCCGATCGTCACCGGCGACATGGACTGGGCCGTGGTCTATTCGCTGGTCTGCAACGGCAAGGTTGCTTTCGACTCTTCTACCTGTTTTCGCTACGATGTCGGCCGCTGGCGCTGGACTGAAGGCATCGAGGCCTCGATCCGCTCCATCTACGAAAAGGCCGGCCTGCCGCCCGAAGCGGTGGCGTTCGAACATCTGTTCCGCTTTCTTGATTGCTATGTGCTGGCTTTCCGGCGGACCCTGCGGCTCTCTGAACTGGACCGGATCAAGTCGCTCTATGCCTCGGTGGTGATCTTCCTCGGGCGAACGCTGCACAAGTCGGAAAACCAGCCGCAGCAATATGTCGGTTTTGAGCGCGAACTCGGCATGATCCGCGCCGTGCTGAAGGAGCCGGACGACTATCTGATCAATGTCTTCGACGTGGCGGCGCGCGTCGCCGACCGGCTGAAGCCGGGCCTCTACGAACAATATGTCCACTGGTTCGCCGCGGTGCAGGGCCAGAGCGACAAGGCCGAATAGGGAGAGTGATGTTGCTGAGCAAGATTTCGGAAGTCGCGTCGCATGGCGGCGTACAAGGTGTTTATTCGCATGCCTCGGAGGCCTGCCGCTGCGACATGACCTTTGCGGTCTTCGCGCCGCCAAGGGCGAAAGACGGTTATCTGCCCGTACTTTGGTATTTGTCGGGCCTCACCTGCACCCATGCCAATGTCATGGAAAAGGGTGAATACCGGCGGCTTGCGGCTGAGCTCGGGCTGATCGTCATCTGCCCGGATACGTCGCCGCGCGGTGACAATATCCCCGACGAGGCCGGCAACTGGCAGATGGGCAAGGGTGCGGGCTTCTATCTCGACGCCACGCAGGCGCCCTGGTCCGAGAATTACCGGATGTACAGCTATGTCAGCGAGGAACTGCCGAAGCTGATCGGCGAGAACTTCAACGCCGACATGGGCCGCCAGGGCATTTTCGGCCATTCCATGGGTGGTCATGGTGCGATGACGATTGCACTCAAGCATCCGGATCGTTTCAGGAGTTGCTCGGCCTTCGCACCGATCGTCCAGCCCTCGACGGCTGATTGGTCGGCTCCGGCCTTGCAGAAATATCTCGGCGCAGACCAGTCGACATGGCGGCAATATGATGCCGTGTCACTGGTCGAGGACGGCGCACGCTTTCCGGAATTCCTGATCGACCAGGGCCTTGCCGACGGCTTCCTGCAGACCGGCCTCAGGCCCTGGCTCTTCGAAGAGGCGGTCGAGGACACGGATATCAAATTGACGCTGCGGAACCACGAACATTACGACCATTCCTACTATTTCATCTCGACCTTCATGGACGATCATTTGAAATGGCATGCGGAGCGGCTGGCGAAATAGAAAAGCCCGAAGCGGGTTTTTCCAATTCTATTCGCCGGACGATAGGTCAGCACTTCTTGTCCATCGTTTCGACGCAGGGTTCATCGGCCGCGGGCTTGGTCGTTTTCGCCTTGAAAACGACCTTGGCCTTGGCTCCATCCTCCACGGTCGGATCGACCTGCTTCGGTTTGCTGACCACGGGCTGCTTCTTGACGATGGTGACCTGCTGTTTGACCGGGGTGACCGTCGTCTTGGAATTGAGGATGGGATCCTGATTAGCGCCGACGACCGGGGCCTGTTTCAACGGGATGACATCCGCTTTCCTGTTGTCGATCGGCACAAGCGTGTCGTCGCCCAGTCGGGTGGAGATGCGAGGTGCATTGGCTGGTATCGGCTGGATGACCGGCTGGCTGAGCTGATATTCGATGCGCAGTCGCGCCACGATCGCCTCGGCGGCGAGATCGGCGGCATCGCGATCGCTGATCGAGAAGCTCGAAACCGTGAAGCTCTTGCCGAAGATCGGCTGGCCCGTCGAGGGATCGGCAAGCGTGACGCTCACCTGCGTTTCGGTGCGCGTGCCGTCATAGCCCGGAATGGTGGTGACGCCCGTGACCGCGACATTCATGATCGCCGGCGCGAGTGCGTCCGGGCGAACGGTATCATGGATGGAGCGGTCGAGGCGCATCTTGATGCCGCGGATCAGGGCCGCCGGGATTCCCGGCTTGGCCGCCACGGTAGCGCCGCGGATGTCATAGACCTGGAGCTCCTCCGGCGCCGGCTTCGGGCGCGTGCCGCAAGCGGTCAAAGCGACCGCGAACATCAGGATGACAAAAGCACGAAGCGGCAGGCCGAACATCACGAATCCCCAGAGAACACTCCTGTTCTAGATTTATCAATTGTGGTTAGTGAAGCCTTAATATGGGGTCACAGCACTAAGAAATCGGAAGAACTTAGCGCAGCGTGGTTTTCGAGCACCGCTATGAGATGCGTCTGCTGAGCCGTGCCCGAACCGTCGCCGTCATAATAAAGCTTGCCGGAGCCCTGCTTGTAGAGAAGCTGCGAGTCGGCATCTAAACTGCCGCCGATCTCAAGCGCCGTTGACGGCAGGTCTCCCTTGACGAAGGCCGTGAATACGGCGGAATCGACGGCGATGTGGTCGGCGCCGGGCTTGAAGTCGACGATCCTGTCGAGGCCTTTGCTCAGATCGTTGAAGACGAAGGTGTCGTTGCCGCCGCCGCCGGTCAGTTGATCCCGGCCCAGACCACCGACCAGCCAGTCGCCGCCGGCCTTTCCCGAGATCGTATCGCGGCCGCCATAACCGAATATACGGTCGCGACCCGACGTGCCGGTCAACGTGTTGCTGCTGTCGTTTGCGCCGTAGCGGCTGAGGCCGAAGGACATGTGGTTGATGTCGAGGCTGCCTTGGCCACCGACAATCTCGGCGCCGAGTTCGAAGCCGGTGACATAATCGCTTTCGGAGACGTAACCTCGGTTGATCAGGTCGGTGAGAATATCGCGCACATTGATCGTGGCGTCAGGAATGTCGGTTTGCGGCACGAGGGCGAGATAGCGCCAGTTCACGTCATTGCTGCTAAAGTTCTCGTATTTGACGAGATCAAAGGTAATGCCATTATGCTCGTACGTACCGACGATAGCGCTATTTCCTGTAGCCTGGTCTGTGCCAAAGTCATCCGGGCCGCCTCGATGCGTCCAGATCATCAGCTCTGTGTTGATGGTATTCTGTTTTCCCAGGGGCGTGTTGGTTAACCACAAATCATATGCAACGTCGAAGTCATTCGTGCTGCCGTTGATCGCCAGATCATGGGTGAGGTTGAATGTCCGGATATCGCTGATCTTGGCGCTGAGCGTGCTGGTGCCGGTACCGGATGCATCCCAGGGCTTGTAGCCAACGCTGACTTCCGGATAGGCGAGTACCTTCTGACCGACAGCGCCCCAATCCCAGCTCATGTGAATGCCGCTGCTGAGATTGCTCGTATCGTCGATTGTTATAGTCTGTGAATGGGACCGGCCGTCATTGCCCCAGTCGTTGTTGACGACAATGTAGTCGCCCTGCTGGTCGCTTTTTTCAAAATGTCCAGACAACACTTTTGAAGTCATTTGAACGCCAGTCCCACACTTKAAATACGAAAGTAGAACTGGCGTCTTATTTTGGAATATCAGAAAAAGTCAAATTTTACATCACAACGTGTTAAACAGCGCCGCGGCCGCCTGCATTTCCAGCCATCTTGTCTCGCGGCGGGCACGCGCTTCAGCATCCTCGCCCCATTGTGAGATATTCCAGTCCTCGTCGACATGCGCCGCCTTCCAGGCCTCGGAGGCGGTCAGGCGGCCTGCGGCGAAGGCGAGCGCAAGCAATGCCGAGCCGGTGAGCGTAGTGATCGTATGCAGCGCGGCGAGCTTGAGCGCGGTGCGATGCTTGTCGAGCGCGCCCGCATAGGCTTCGATCGCCGTCCGCGGCTGCTCCTGATGCACAATACCCTCGGCGAGGATGAAGCGGGCACCAATTGCCTCCGCCGCCCAGGCGAGGACCGGGTCCCAATGCATGGCCTGCACCTCGACCAGTGATGCCGGCCCACCGGCGCGATAGCAGAGGAGATCGGTGCCGGCGAACTTCACCACATCGTCGAAGACCGCGTCGATCTCATTCTCGATGCCGTCGATCGCGGTATTGGCCATCCGGGTGACCGGCATGGTCGCAGGATTGATCTCGTTGACCTGGTCGCGCCATTCCGAGGCGATCAGATCGGCTGCGGCGCGTGTCGGCACTGTCAACTGCCGCTTTCCAGGTGTCTTGACCGTGCGTCCATCGAGGCGGATGGCAAAACCGTCGTCGGCCTCGGTGACCGAGACTTCCTCATAAAAGCGCTTCGGCAGCGGCTGGCGCATCTGGATCTGCGCACGGCGCACCGGATCGGCGTCGGAGAGCGGCGGGATGGAAAGTTCGGAAAATATGTCTCGCATGGTCGACCTCAGATTTGGGCGAGGATATCGGCGGGTCTGTGGACGATCGCATCTGCGCCGGCGGCCAGCAGATCGTCGACACCGCCATAGCCCCAGGATACGCCGATCGCCCGTGCGCCGGCCGCCTTTGCCATCATCATATCGTAAACCGCATCGCCGATGACAACCGTATCAGCCGGATCGATGCCGGTTTCGCGGCAGCATTCGAGCACCATGGCCGGATGGGGTTTGGAGGGGCAATCGTCGGCGGTACGGCTGACGAAGAAATATTTTTGGAAACCGTGGGTCTCGACGATCAGGTCGAGGCCGCGGCGTGACTTGCCGGTGACGGCGCCCAGCAACAGTTCCTCGCGGGTGACAAGCGTGGCCATCACATCGGCGATACCGTCGAACAGCGGCTCCTCGAAACCGGGTTCGGCGCGTACGGTGCCGAAGATCGACTTATAGTGGGCGGTTATGCCCGCGACGCGCTGATCGACATGGTCCTGCCCCATGAGGCGGGCGATGGCGGAGTCCAGGGATATGCCGATGATGGATTTGGTCGCGGCGTAGTCCGGTTGCGGCATGTCGTGGTGAACGAAGGTGCGGACCATCACCTCGTGGATCAGCTTGCCACTGTCGACCAGCGTGCCATCGCAATCGAAGAGGGCGAGTTTCAAGAGCAGTCCTGCCTTTCAAGGATTTGACGGTTGAGTGCGATCAGCACGCAAAGCCCGTGCCCCTCACTACCCATTCTCAAAGTCCCCGCCGCTTTCCTCGTCGAAGCCCAAGAGATTCCAGCTCTGCACCATGTGCGGCGGCAGCGGCGCGGTCACCCTCAGCCTGCCTCCATCAGGATGCGGGATGTCGATGAAGCGGGCATGCAGATGCAACCGGTTCTGCATGCCGCCCGGAAAGGTCCAGCTCTGCTCGGCCTCGAAATATTTTGGATCGCCAATGATCGGATGGCCGATATGGGCGGCGTGGACGCGCAATTGATGGGTACGGCCCGTATAGGGCTGCATTTCCAGCCAGGCGAGGTTCTGGGCCGCTTGCTCGATCACCCGAAAATATGAAACGGCATGGTCGGCGCCGTCCTCGCCATGCTTGGCAACGCGTACCCGATCGCCGTCCGGCGTCTGTTCTTTGACCAGCCAAGTCGAGATCTTGTCTTCGGCCGGGCGTGGCACGCCTTTCACCAGCGCCCAGTAGACCTTGTGCGTGTCGCGTTCGCGGAACGCGCCGGTCAGTGCTTGCGCTGCGCCACGCGTGCGTGCCACGACCAGCACGCCGGATGTTTCGCGGTCCAGGCGGTGGCAGAGGCGGGGCTTTTCGCCCTTGGGGCTGGTCCAGGCTTCCAGCATCTTGTCTATATTGCGATGGACCCCAGAACCGCCCTGCACCGGCAGGCCTGCCGGCTTGTCGAGGACGATAACTTTCTTGTCTTCGTAAAGCACCATGCGCGACAAGAGTTCGTGATCGCTCGAATGCGAGAGCTCCTTGCCGGACAGCGGCTTGTCGCTTTGCTTCTCGTCGATATTCATCGGGGGGATGCGGATCGTCTGGCCGGACTGGACGCGACTGTCGGATTTGGCGCGGCCGCCGTCGATGCGGATCTGGCCCGAACGCAGCAGTTTTTGCAGCGGACCGAAGCCGAGCCCCGGGTAATGCACCTTGAACCAGCGGTCGAGCCGCATGCCAGCTTCGTCGCCGTCGACTTGTTTGTGTTCTACGCCTGCCATATCGCCTTCCTGTACAGCCTATGAAAGGCTCTGGGGCAGGCTTTAGAGCAAAGCGCGCATCATTGCCAGTCCCGCGAAAACCGCAAACAGCGACACCAGCATGCTAAGCGCAACATAGGTCAGCGCCAATGCCAGATTGCCATTGTCGATCAGCGTCGCGACGTCGAGCGAAAAGGCCGAGAAGGTGGTGAAGCCACCGAGAAAGCCGGTGATGATAAAGAGCCGCCATTCCAAGGGTGCGCTGAAGCGCCGGCCGATCAGTTCGGCGAAAATGCCGATGGCCAGCGAACCGACGACATTGACGGCCAGTGTGCCCCAGGGAAAACCCGTGCCGAGCAGGCGGGCGGAATACATGCCGGTGAGATAGCGGGCGACGGAGCCGATGGCACCGCCGATAGCGACAAGGACGATGTTAAGCATGCCTGAGGCTTTGCATAGAAGACTATGCCGGTCAAGCCGGACCGCACTCTGCGTCAGCCGACCGCTTTCGCCCGCCGGCAGAGTCTTTCCATGGTTTCGAGGAAGGCGGACCGGTCGCGCTGGGAGAAGGCGGCGTTGTAGCCCTTGCTTTCGCCGGTCTCGCGCAGATGCTGGCCGAGATCGCGCATCGCCGATGCCATGCCGATGTTGGACGGGTCGAAAATCCGGCCGGTCGGACCGGTCACATGCGCGCCCCTGGCGACGCAGCGCGAGGCCAGTGGCACGTCCGCTGTGACGACGATATCGTTTTCAGCGCAATTCTCGGCGATCCAATTGTCGGCCGCATCGAAGCCGGCGGAGACGATGACATTGCGAACCATGGGATCGCGCGACGGTCTGAGCCCGCTATTGGCGACGAAGGTCACGCGCAGGCCGTGCCGCTCCGCCACTTTGAGGATTTCCGCCTTGACCGGGCAGGCATCGGCGTCGACATAGATTTCGTTTGTGGGTGCGTCAGACATCGAGATGAATTCCCAAAAGAAAAACGGAGCAGGGTCACTGCTCCGTTGGCAAACTTAGGCGGCATGTTGGCAGGTGGCAATTGCCGCCGAGCGGCAAGCTCAGTTCGGCAGCCAGTTTTCCGACGAGGCTTTCTTCGAACCAGCATAGGTCCAGACGCCCTGCCAGGTGCCGTCAGGCTGCAGGAAATACATTGCCATGCCGAACGAATTGCCGGAGATGTAGCCGACGGAGATCGCGGTGTCGTCCGGGCTCGCGGGACCCATTTCGAAACGATTGCCGTTGAATTTGGCGCCAAGGCCGGTGCCGGCGAATTGCTGACCGCCGATGTTCCACGCCACCGCATAGGTTTCGCCCTCGCGAACCACCTTCACCGTGCCGGTATACTGCTGGCCATTGTCGGGATTGACGCCCTGCACCTTGAAGGTGCCGGTCGGGTCCGCCCATGCCAGGGCGGGCGCCAGAGCCAGAAGGCCGGCGGCGATGATCGTACGAATGCGCATGATGTTCTCCCGTTTGTCTCGGACGACAGCCGATCCCGCGTCCGAGGTTTTGATACATCGTCTTGTCGACCTGCGTAAGACGGATCAGACTGACCTTTCTTGGGGAGATTCTTGCGTTTCGCCGGAAAAATCTTACGCGGATGGTGTCTTCGACGGCCAAAGGCGGATTTATGCCGGGATCGCAGGTGGTTAGGATCAGTTCTTCGGGCCGACTTGTTGCGGCTCGGGTGCCGACTTCTGCCGATTGATCGACTTGACCGTCGTCAGGGTCTGGTTTTCGACCTTGGTGACCGGCTTGTGATCGCGCGGCGTCCAGTCCTCGGTGGAGATGCGTCGCCAGCCATTATAGGCCCAGGTGCCATGCCATGTG
Organism: Rhizobium sp. P2_G2; assembly: GCF_056403555.1. Lineage (NCBI taxonomy): Bacteria > Pseudomonadati > Pseudomonadota > Alphaproteobacteria > Hyphomicrobiales > Rhizobiaceae > Rhizobium > Rhizobium sp. P2_G2. The sequence continues at coordinate 3,308 of NZ_JBFUFF010000102.1, read as the reverse complement.
CCATCAGGCTGTTCGAAATAGGTGACAATGCCATGGTCGTCGCCCGATTCGTAGGAGACGGACAAGCCGACATCGCCATCGTTGGCAGGGCCGAGCACTGCCCGGCCATCGACCAGCCTGATACCGATGCCAATGCCGGAAATCGTGTCATCGCCGATCTTCCAGACGACGCTGTAGGTCTCGCCGGTGCGGGTCACGGTCGCAGTTCCTTTGTAGGTGTCGCCGCTATCGGGGTTCAGACCTGTCAGGTCATAGGTACCCGCAGGATCGGCAATGGCTGACGCAGGAAGGGCAAGCGCAAGCAGGGCGACAGCAACGGTTGGCAGGCGCATCGAATCTCTCCGATCGGACGAACTGGGGTGAGGGCGGCAGATGGCGGCATCCTAGGCCGATCCATTTTACACCATGTTAACAGGCGCTGCTAACGGTCTCTCCAGACGGGCATGACATCCCCGAGTTCGGCTGTGGCCGCATAGACGGCACGGGCTATGGCGCGCGCCATGGTCGCTGCGGCCGCGGCCGAGAGGTCGATCGCGCCAGCCGGGTCGGGCGTGCGCTTGGAAGCGCCCGTCGACAATGCAAAGATCAGATCGCCATCCATCGGGGTATGCGACGGCCAGATCGCCCGGGCAAAGCCATCATGGGCTGCGACCGCCAGCCGCTTCGCCTCGGCCTTGGTCAGCACCGCGTCGGTGGCGATCACCGCGATCGTGGTATTGGCCTCTTTCGGCTGGCCGAGATTGAGCTTGGTACGGATCGCCCGCGCCTCGTCCGACGGGACGGAAGGCAGGCCAAGGCCGCCGAATTCGTCGCCGATCTCGTGGACAGCGGCGCGGAAGCGGCGGTCTTCGCCCCAGGTAACGCTGCCGAGCGCGTTGACGGCGACAATCGCGCCCACCGTCGTGCCATCGGCAAGCACGGTTGAGGCCGAACCCAGCCCGCCTTTCAGCCCGGCCGTCAGTGCGCCAGTACCAGCGCCGTGGCTGCCGAGCGAAAAGGTCTCGGCAGCCGAAAGCGCCGCCGCGTGGCCCATCTCGCGATAGGGTGGATAGCGGCCCCAATCCTTGTCACCGCCATTGATCAGGTCGAAGAGGATCGCGGCCGGCACGATCGGCACACGCACCGGCCCGACGGCAAAGCCGCGGCCCATCTCCCGAAGCGCCGCCTGCACGCCCGAGGCGGCGTCGAGCCCGAAGGCCGAGCCACCGGAAAGCACGATGGCATCGATGGCCTGCACAGTGTTGTGCGGTTCAAGCAGATCTGTCTCACGCGTCCCCGGCGCCCCGCCCATGACATGCACGGCACCGACGGCGGGCCGGTCGGCGATAACAACGGTGACGCCGGACTTCAGCCGCCGATCCTCGACATTGCCGACGCGCAGGCCGACGACATCGGTGATCAGATTCTTGGGTCCGGTCCTCATGATCATTGCCATCGTCTGCATCGCGCCGGTTTTGCGGTGGAAGTTGGAATAGAAATATTGACGAGCAGCTACTGCGTCACCGTCGGTGCGACGAATTCCGCGCCATTCCACTCCAGGAGCACGAAAGGATTGGTGGCCAGTTCATGCGCCTTGGTGAAGCTGATCTCGCCGATGACTGTCTGAAACGGTGTGTCCACCAGCGCCTGGACGAGCGACGCGCCGCTGCCGGCGGCGATCTCGTTGGCGTCGAGCGCGACGGTGACCGCCGCATAGGCCGGCAACGTATAGCCGTCGGCAGTCTTGCCGTCCTTGGCGAGCGCATCGACCACCGGCTTGGCGGAGGCAAGCGTCTGGTCGTCCGGCAGGGTCACGGCAAGCACGCCCTTTTCGAGTGGCAGGTTCTGGTCGGCGGCGTTGAGTGCATCACCGCCAAGGAAGATCAGGTTAAGCCCGGCCTCGTGCGCATCATGGGCCATCACCGCCATATCGCTGCGGTCGGCGGCGGCGAAGACACGGGTGACGCCGGCCTTGGCAAGCCGCCGCACGAGCAATGTCTGCATTTCCTGTGCCGGACTGAAATTGTCGACCAGGGTGGCCTTCATGCCTTTCTGTTCAAGCGCTTCGCGCACCGTTTCCGCCGTCTCGCGGCTGGTGATCGTGCCGTCGTCAAGGATGGCGAAAGGCTCGTTCTTCCAGTTCTGGAAGATCGCCTCTATCAGTTTTCCCCGCTCGGCTGATGGTCCGGGGGCAAGGCGGAAGAACGGCCAGCCTTTCTTGAGCGAGTCTTCCATCAGGATGGAGGCGCGCACGGAGAGCGAAATCGCAGGGATATTCGCCTGGGTGAGCAGCGGCAGGCCGCCTTCGAGCGATTGCGAGCAGAGGAAGCCGATGGCGATCGTGGCACCCGAGAGGCGGATCTTGGCCGCCACGTCCGGTCCGGAATTGTCGGCGCAAGTCTCATCGATCAGGACGAGTTCGGCCTTGTCCTTTGCCGCAAGCGTCGCCCCGGCAATCACCTGGCGGCCGAGGATTTCGAGATTGCCAGACTGCGGCGCCACGACGGCAATCTTCGGGCCTGCGGCGAAAGCGGGCAGCGGCAGGGCCAGCGAGGCGGCGAATAAGAGAGCGGCGAGTTTCGGCATGGGCGCAGTTCCGGATTTCATCCCTTTGTAACCCCGGGACGGGCTTCCGCAAGGCGAAAGGCCGGCCGGCGTTAAAAATAACCGTTGATTTGTCGGCTCCGGCTTTCGAAATTCTCAATCCTTCTCCTATATAGGGAAATCATGTTGAAGCGAAACCTGGCGGAACTGTCGGTGGCCGACGGCAAACTCTATCGCGATGCCATGGCGCGCTATGCGGGCCATGTGCAACTGGTCACGACTGCATTCAACGGCCAAAGGCGCGGCGTGGCGGTCACGGCTGCTTGCTCCGTGTCGGACAGCCCGCCGACCGTGCTCGTCTGCCTGAACCACGGCAATGAGAAGAACAAGATTTTTTTCGACAGCGGCATCTTCGCGCTCAATTCGCTGTCGTCGCACCATCAGGTGCTGAGCCACGCCTTTTCCGGGCTGGAAAAACTCTCGACCGACGAACGCTTCGCCAAGGGCAACTGGGACACGCTGGTGACCGGTGCGCCGGCGCTCGCCGACGCTATCGCTACCTATGACTGCCGAATCGTCAAGCTGATCCCGCATGCGACGCATACGATCATGATCGGCGAGGTGGCCGCATTGAGGATGGGCGGCAATCACCCGGCGCTGGTTTATCTGGACCGGTCGTATCAGGCGCTCTGACGCGATCTCAGCGGCATGCCGGTAATACCAAGTGTCGATGATATGAACCTATTGCGTGACCCGGAAACGGTCATCCGGGTAGGAAAATACCG
>NZ_JBFUFF010000101.1:0-23047 GCF_056403555.1 Rhizobium sp. P2_G2 | reverse complement strand
CCCTTCCGCAGTTGCGCTTCTCTTCGCTCGCCATGACCAGCTTACGGTGGGACTTCCACCCACAAGAATGCGCCCATGCTGGGCGCACAACGCGCAAAGGCCCGGCATCGCCGCCGGGCCTCCAAATCGAAAACCAAAACCGCTTTACTTCGTCGGCAGCGGCAGCGGTGCGTCCGAATGCTTGTTGAGGAAGGCGATGATGTCGGCGCGTTCCTCGTCCTTGGAGTCTCCGGCAAAGCCCATCGCAGTGCCCTTGACGAACTTCTTCGGCGCGGTCAGGAAATGGTTGAGGTGGTCGAAGGTCCAGGCCTCCTTGCCGCCATTGGAGAATTCCTTCATGCCAGCGGAGTAGCTGAAATCGGTGAGATGAGCGATCGGGCGGCCGACGACGCCGTAGAGATTCGGACCGACCTTGTTGCCGGCGCCCTTCTCGTTGGTATGACAGCTCGTGCATTTTTTGAACAGGGTTTCGCCCTTGGCCGGATCGGCCTTGGCCATCAGGTCGGCAATCGGGATTTCCTTGGCGGGAGCAGCTTCCGTGGTCGTGCTGGCTTCCTGAGCGACGATCGCAAAGCCCGGCTTTTCGGGCTTCTCCGAATGGAACAGGCCTTCCGAAGCAATCGAAATGGACATCAGCACAAACAGCGTCGCCAACAACGCGCCGACGCCCGTAGTCACGTAAGAATTCATCCCAAAGCTCCCCTTGCCGCCGGATCCCCCGCCGGCCCATCTTGAATTCGCGCGGAACCTATGTCTTTTGGCCGTAAAGCGCAACCGCGATTCCACACCACTCGGTGAGACTAATTGACACTTTTCTGCCAGAATTTGAAGGCCCCCAGATGACAAAACCGAGTTTTGACAACACACTCATTCTCATTCCGGCACGTATGGCCTCGACCCGCCTGCCGGGCAAGCCGCTCGCCGAGATCGCCGGCCTGCCAATGATCATCCAGGTGGCGAAACGCGCCCAGGAATCGGGTATCGGCCGCATCACGGTCGCCGTCGATCACGCAGACATTCTCGATGCGGTGCGCGCCGCCGGTTTCGAAGCCGTGATGACCAAGGTTACGCATGAATCGGGCTCTGACCGCATTCATGAGGCGCTCGGCCATGCCGATCCCGATCGGAGGGCCGAATTCATCGTCAATGTCCAGGGCGACCTGCCGACGATCGAACCCGAGACCATCCGCGCCAGCTTGAGGCCGCTCGAAAACGAAGCGGTGGACATCGCCACGCTGACCGTCGAAATCGAGCGCGAGGAGGAAAAGACCAATCCGAATGTGGTGAAGGTCGTCGGTTCGCAGATCGGCGAGAGCCGGCTCCGCGCACTTTATTTTACCCGCGCCACCGCCCCTTATGGCGACGGCCCGCTCTACCATCACATCGGCCTCTACACCTATCGCCGCGCGGGACTGGAACGATTCGTGTCGCTGCCGCAATCAGTGCTCGAGAAACGCGAGAAGCTGGAGCAGCTTCGGGCAATCGAGGCCGGCATGCGGATCGACGCCGAGATCGTTGACTCGGTGCCGCTCGGTGTCGATACTCCGGCCGATCTCGAAAGAGCCCGCGCGATCCTCGGCGGAAAATAACAATAGCAGGGCGGATATCCCGACATGATTACCAAGACCAATCGCATCGCCTTCCAAGGCGAATATGGCGCCAATTCCGACATGGCCTGCCGCGACCAGTTTCCCGAACTGTCGCCGCTGCCCTGCGCCACGTTCGAAGATGCGTTCATGGCGGTGGATACCGGTGACGCGGACCTGGCGATGATCCCGATCGAGAACACACTGGCTGGCCGTGTCGCCGACATCCATCGCCTGTTGCCGGAATCGCGGCTTCACATCATCGGCGAATATTTCATGCCGATCCGTTTTCAGCTGATGGTGCTGCCGGGCGTGAAGCGCGAGGAAATCCGCACCGTCCACAGCCATATCCATGCGCTCGGTCAATGCCGCAAGATCGTCCGCCTCAATGGCTGGAAGGCTGTCATTGCCGGTGACACAGCGGGTGCCGCCAAGGCGATTTCAGAAGAAAAGGACCGGACGATGGCCGCGCTGGCGCCACGGCTGGCCGCCGACCTCTACGGGCTGGATATCCTGGAGGAGAATGTCGAAGACTCCGATAACAACGTTACCCGCTTCGTTGTGCTGTCCCGCACGAGCATCGTTGCCGAGCGGACGTCGCCGGACGAGAAGATCATCACCACCTTCATCTTCAACGTTCGCAACATCCCGGCCTCGCTCTACAAGGCGATGGGCGGTTTCGCCACCAATGGCATCAACATGACCAAGCTCGAAAGCTACCAGCTGGGCGGCAAGTTCGTCGCCACCCAGTTCTATGCCGACATCGAGGGTCATCCGGACGACGATAACGTGCGGCACGCCATGGACGAGCTGAGATTCTTCTCGACCGAAGTGCGGATCTTGGGCACTTATAAGGCGCATCCGATGCGCGACGCATTCTGACCGGATCAGGAGGACAGACCATGACGACCTGCGTATTCGTCCAGCTTCAGTGCCGCCCAGCGACCGCCTACGACGTCGCCGACCGCATCTATGAGCGCGAAATCGCCTCCGAGATCTACTCAACCAGTGGCGAATTCGACCTCCTGGTGAAGATCTATGTGCCGGACGAACAGGATATCGGCCACTTCATCAACAACAACATCCTGAACATCGAAGGCATTGTGCGATCATTGACGACGATGACATTCAAGGCTTTTTAGCGCTTGTGTTCTGATGAAATCAGCACCGTGCTCTAAGCTTTTGTTTTTTAGCATGTCGCCTGAAACCGGTTCCCGCTTTCAGGCGACATGCTTTAGAATTTAGCGATCGCGATCGAATCCGTCATCGATCCAGGGCTTGTAATAGCGCTTCTGCTTTTTCCAATCGATCTCGTCCGGCTGCCTGGTCGACTCGATGGTGACATTGTCGACGTCGCAGCGGTAGATGCGGCGCGTCAGATGCGGGACGTAGGCGCTCCTGGTCCGCGCCATAGCCCAATAGTCGCGGCCGATATAGGATGTACAGGCGGTTTGCGGCGGGTCGTCGAATTTTTGCGGCAGCTTGACACCGGGCAGATCCTTGAAGGGCTGCTTTGCAAGCGCCTTGCGCAACTGCTGCACGTCATCCTTGGCGAATGCCGGCACCGGTCGGTCGACAAGGAAGCATGCGGATAGGAATGTGAATAGCAATAGATGCAGGGCAAAGCGCATTTCATTCACCTCGTATACGAACAAGATAACGCAGCGCCGTGGCCTCGCAAGAGGCACTATTTTTATTTCAGCTGACATCCTATAGGCTTCGGAAAAAGCGCATCCAGGGATTCTCCATGACCAACACGATCCGCCTGCACCAGGGCGACATTTCCGCCGCCGACGCCGCACGTTATACCGACGGCATCGCGATCGACTCCGAGACGCTTGGACTCGTGCCACGCCGGGACCGCCTCTGCGTCGTGCAGCTTTCGCCAGGAGACGGCAGCGCGGACGTGATCCAGATCGCCAGGGGCCAGACGGAAGCCCCAAACCTCGTTGCGCTGCTCTCTGATCCTGTGCAGCAAAAGATTTTCCATTTCGGCCGCTTCGACATCGCCGTGCTGTTCCACACCTTCGGGGTCACCGCGACGCCGGTGTTCTGCACCAAGATCGCCTCGCGGCTCTGCCGCACCTATACCGACCGGCACGGTCTCAAGGACAATCTCAAGGAAATGCTCGATATCGACGTTTCCAAGGTACAGCAGCAGTCCGACTGGGCGGCAGAGACGCTGAGCCAGGCACAGCTCGAATATGCCGCCTCCGACGTGCTGCATCTGCATGCGCTGCGCGACAAGCTGACCGCACGGCTTGAGCGCGACGGACGCATGGACCTTGCCAAGGCCTGTTTCGACTTCCTGCCCACCCGCTCCAAGCTCGACCTGCTCGGCTGGGAAGAGACCGACATTTTTGCCCATAGCTGAGCTGTGGCAATTTTGGTGACGGCGTCTAGAGCGCTTTGCGTTCTGATGGAATCAGAACCGCGCTCTAGACGTTTGTTTTTGCGCATGTCGTTATCCCGAAACCGGTTCCCACTTTCAGGCGACATGCTCTAAATCTGTCGTTAACCACGGCGCATGAAACCGGCCCGTGAGACTGGAACTCGGCGATCCCCTTCACGATTTCAATTGTCAGGAGGTGGCTGATCATGAACACGCAACATTGGAAATTGCCCATCACCATCGAAGACCCGGAGACCGGCGTCAGGCGGACGGTCCGCAGCGTACGCCAGGCGAAAACGGTGCTCGACCGTTTCTGGCCGAGCTATCACGGCAGCCAGTACGAGCGCGCCGAACATGTCTGCGAGGAAGCGCTCCACGGCCAGGTCGAACCGGTCAAGGCAAGGCAGGCCTTCATTTCCGCAGCAGCGGAAGCGCATCTGCATTTTCTATGAGCGGATGCATGAGGGTGGATGCACGGATCAGCGGCAGCGCTAGGCGGCGCTGGCCGCCCAATCGGATTGTCGTGCCGGCGAATAAAGCGGGATAGGTGCTCGTCATCGAACGAGAAATCGCACGAATCAACAGCCAGCCATCGAAAATCCATTGAGCCCCCAGCACGAAACCGGCCCCTATCTCGAGCCGCTCCGCCTTTTGATCCGCGGCGCGCTCTCGCGTCTGCCCTGGTGGCTTGCGGAATTCATCCTGTTCGGCCTGAAGCAGGCCTGGGCCTGCCTGTTCGCGGCCATCATGTTGTCGCTGCTGATCGGCAGCAAGCTCATCTGGCACACCGGCTGGCCGCTTCACCGCTACGACTTCCTGTTCGGCTGTGCGCTCATCGTTCAAGCGCTGATGCTGCGATATCGCATGGAGAGCTGGGAGGAGGCGCGCGTCATCCTCGTCTACCATGTGGTGGGCACGATCATGGAGATCTACAAAGTGCATGTTGGCTCCTGGGCCTATCCGGAGCCGGCGCTGGTGAAGATTGCCGGCGTGCCGCTGTTTTCCGGTTTCATGTATGCTTCGATCGGATCGTTCATGGCGCGCACGATGCGCATCTTCGACATGCGCTTCACCCACTATCCGTCGCGCATGCTGACCTGGCTGCTGGCGCTGGCGATCTATGTGAATTTCTACAGTCACCATTTCCTGCCGGATATCCGCTACCTGCTGTTCGCGGCCACGGTGGTGATCTTCTGGCGGGTGCAGATCCATTTCACCACCGATCGCACCACGCTGCATATGCCGCTGACGATGGCGGCCTTCCTGTGCGCCATCTTCCTTTGGATCGCGGAGAATATCGGCACCGTGACCGGTACCTGGATTTATCCGGGCCAAAAGACCTGGCACATGGTTTCGTTCGAGAAGCTCGGATCGTGGTACCTGCTGCTTTATGTCAGCTTCGTGCTGGTGACGCTGGTGCTGAAGCCGAGACCGCCGGCGCGGCAGACGACGGAATCAGTGGCCAGCGACGCCCAGGCGGTTGAAAAATCCCCAGCCTGATTCCTCGACGACCGCTCGCGAGCCCCTTTCCAGTCCAATCGAGGCAGCATAGACTTTCGTGCATGCGCGAACAAATCTATATCGGCCTGCTGCGCGGCATCAATGTCGGTGGCAAGGTACTGAAAATGACCGATCTCAAGGGGGCCATGACGACAGTCGGCTTCGACGACACCAAAACTTATCTGCAGAGCGGGAATATGGTTTTCCGTGCGCCGAAAGCAGGTGATAATACGCTTGCCACGAAAATCTCCAAGGCCATTGCCGACGCGACCGGCATGGACGTTGCCGTGATGATCCGTACTGCTGCCGAGTGGGATGCGGTGATCGACAAAAACCCCTTCCCCGCCGCCGCATCCCTTCCCAAGACACTGCACACCTTCATCCTCGATCGGCAACCGGACGAAGCCCGGGTCAGCGATCTCGAAGGCAAGGATTTCGGTCATGAAGAATGGAAGATCGTCGGCGACACGCTTTACCTGAACACGCCGGACGGCTTTGGCAAATCCAAGCTCGGTAATTCCATCGAGCGGCTGCTGAAAGTGCCGATGACCGGCCGCAACTGGAACACGGTGCTGGCACTCAAGCAGATGGCTGCGGAGTTTTAGAGCTATTCCTTGCGTCGCCGGCTGACGCCGAGACGGGCCATGACGGCGCCGGGTATGCCGTAGCGCGCGACGACATCGCGGCCGTTCCTCAAACCGCAGATTTCCCGCTGGATGAACAGGGCATAGACTTCGGCGGCCGCGTCGTCGAGCAGGTCTTCCCTGTTGTCATCCGTCGCTTCCGTCAGCCGCGCCAGCGCCGCCTCCGCCTTCAGTCCGGCACGGCCGAGACTGTCGGCGCGTTCGGCCATCAATTCGTATTCCAGGACATTGAGCGGCGATTTGCCGCCGGCGTTTTCCGTGTAGTGCTGCGGTGGGCGAAAACTCATCCTGCCATATTCCCGAAAAATCCAGCTTCCGGCGTTAGTCTTATCTTAACCAAACGTGGCTAGAGTCGACTAGCAAATATAGGCTTACCCCTGTGCAATGCCAACCGCACCCTCGCAATCCGCGAGGCAAGCCAAAGGCCGCATGAGCGACCTCGTGTCCCCCATGACCTTTTGCATCGCTGGAACGCTTTGCCATGCTGACGCCCGTCACACCCAACCCGATAACGACATCGACGACCATCAAGACCCATGGTTCGGAAAGCCGCGCGACGGCTGGACAAAGCCAGGCCGAGGCACCGGTCGTTCCGCAGGCGACTGCGCATAATGCCGGCATCGGGCTCGATGCGGGCACCATCCTCGCCAATGTCAATGCCGAGACGGCGACCGCCGGCAATCGCACCATCCTGCAAACATTGGCGCTTGCCGTCGCTGCCCAGCTTAACGTCGTGCGCCGCAACGACGAGACGATGGATGCCTTCTTCCTCAGGCTTGCCGCGACGATCGACGACATGCTGCCGGACGAAATGCTGGCGACCGAGGCGCGAGCCGGGCTGAAGCTGCTGAAAATCGCGCTTCCGGAACTTTCAGCCGCGCTGAAGCAGCCCGACAGCGCGCTTGCCGCCCGGCTGTCGGCGATCGCCGAAACGCCGATGGCGACGCCGCAGAAGACCGCCGCGGCCGTCGCCACCACCACTTATCTGCAGGAAACGGCGAACAATTCGCGGGCAGCCGAAACACTGGCCATGGTGACGCAGTCGCGCAGCAATCCGGAGGGCAGCGGGCTCTTCTCCTCGAATGCGCCAGAGACCGAACAACGCCGGCCGTCGGATGCGCGAAGCCTGCAGATGCAGCTCAAGTCTTTGTTCGAGCCCGGGATTGCCGAGACCCGGATGGAGATCGCCGACAAGACGGAGCCCGCCAAGACGCTTCTCCTGGGGGCGGATGGCGAACGCACCGAAGCTCCGGCCGCAGGCATCCAAGCGGAGCAAGCCGCGGCCTCGGAAGTCGCCGAGACGCTGCAGCCACAGTCCGATATGTCCGATCCGCTGGCTGCCGCGCTGGCCGAGCAGTCTGCGGTCGAGCCGGACTTCGACCAGCCACGCACCTCTTCCCAGTCCGTGGACGTGAAACAAGCCGGCGCTGATACCAAGCTCGTGGCTACGAGACTGACCGACACAAAACCTCTGGAATCCGGGACGATCCCGGCGGCGCCGGCAAACACTGAGGTAGCCGCAGACGAGAAACAGGACACTGCATCCGTTCTGCCGCGGCCGGAGCCACGGGTGATCGGCCTGCCGCTTTCGCAGAGCAACAACAGCCCGAGTCTGGCGATGCGCATCCGCGCCATCGCGCAGGAACTCGCGCCGAACAAGACGGCGATCGAGGATGAAAAGGCGGCACAGAAGAACGGCGGCGATCAGCGCGTGCAGACGCTGCTGGCGTTGAAGGGCCTTGCCGAAGTCGTGACACCGCTGCCCGCCAGAGCGGAAGCACCAATGGCCACTGCGCCCCAGGGGCAGTTGCTCAAGAGCGACCGCGCGAGCGACGAGACGATTGAAAAATCGACCCTCGTGACCGCGCATCTTCCCGACGATGGCGCTCAAGCGGACAGCGTCCCCTCGCCCACACAAGCGGCGCGAAAAGAGGCCGCCGATGGTCGGCATGTCGTGCCTGCCACCTTACCCGAAACCGAGGATGCAAACCCGGCGACCACCGCCCGGCGGGATGCGGCTGCAGAAGCTTCGGCCACGTCGAAGACACCCGAGGGGCAGGCCGGCACGGCGCCTAAAACGGCCGCCGCCAATGCCGGGCCGGTGCCGTTCGCCTACGCCACGCTGCAACCGGCAAAGGACGAGTTCAAGGCCAAGGCCGCGCAGGAACGGAGCCGGGACGAGGAGGACGATACCGGCCGGGACCAGGACCGGGAAGACCCCGAGGCTCGCCGGGAACGACTGGCCCGCAAGGCGATCGACGACCTGCTTCGCCCAGAGCCGGACGCAGAGCCGGAAGTAAAGATCACCCGCGATTCCAGCCAGGCCGATCGCGCCTATGCGCTTTACCAGCGCATGGCTGGCTTCTAGAGCGCTTTGGTTCTGATCGAATCAGAACCACGCTCTAGGTCTTTGTTTTGAGCATGTCTTTATCCTGAAACCGGCATCCACTTTCAGGCGACATGCTCTGGCACAGATTCCGTTTCGCAATTCCGCAGGGAGACCGCTTCGCGTGTTTCCCGGAATTGCCCTCGCAGGGTGGCGCTGAAGGGGCGCGCCGCCCAGCAAAAAACCCGCCGGCTCGCACCGGCGGGTTCTTTATTTCTCAAATCAGGCGAGAGGCTTATTCGCCGCCGCGGTTCTTCAGAGCCGCACCGAGAATGTCGCCAAGCGAAGCGCCCGAGTCGGACGAACCGAACTGAGCAACGGCTTCCTTCTCTTCGGCAATTTCCAGCGCCTTGATCGAAAGCTGAACCTTGCGGTCCTTCTTGGAGAAGTTGGTGACGCGGGCGTCGACGATCTGGCCGACCTGGAAGCGCTCGGGGCGCTGCTCGTCACGGTCACGAGAGAGATCAGCGCGACGGATGAAGGAGGTGAGCTCCTCGTGCTGAACGAGCTTGACCTCGATGCCACCATCGTTGATGCCGATGATTTCGCAAGACACGACCGAGTTCTTGCGCAGTTCGCCCGAAGCAGCGGCATCGCCGACTGCATCCTTGCCAAGCTGCTTGATGCCGAGCGAGATACGCTCCTTTTCGACATCCACATCGAGAACGACAGCCTTGACGACGTCGCCCTTGTTGAACTCCTCGATCACCTGCTCGCCCGGACGGTTCCAGTCGAGGTCGGAGAGGTGAACCATGCCGTCGACATCGCCGTCGAGGCCGATGAACAGGCCGAATTCGGTCTTGTTCTTGACTTCACCCTCAACGACCGTGCCGGCCGGATGAGCGTTGGCGAAGCTCTGCCACGGATTGTCGAGCGTCTGCTTGAGGCCGAGCGAGATGCGGCGCTTGGACGGATCGACTTCGAGGACGACGACGTCCACTTCCTGCGTGGTGGAAAGAATCTTGCCCGGATGGACATTCTTCTTGGTCCAAGACATTTCGGAAATGTGGATGAGGCCCTCGATGCCCGGCTCCAGTTCCACGAACGCACCGTAATCGGTGATGTTGGTGACGGTGCCGCGGATCTTCTTGCCGGTCGGGTACTTGGTGCCGATATCGCCCCAGGGATCGCTTTCGAGCTGCTTCATGCCGAGCGAAATACGATGGGTTTCCTGGTTGATGCGGATGATCTGAACCTTGACCTGCTGGCCGATGGACAGGATCTCCGACGGATGGTTGACGCGACGCCATGCCATGTCGGTGACGTGCAGCAGGCCGTCGATGCCGCCGAGGTCGACGAACGCACCGTAATCGGTGATGTTCTTGACGACACCCTCGACAACCTGGCCTTCTTCGAGGTTCTGGACGATCTCCGAACGCTGCTCGGCGCGGGACTCTTCGAGAACCGTGCGGCGCGAAACCACGATGTTACCGCGACGCTTGTCCATCTTGAGGATTTCGAACGGCTGCGGAACATGCATCAGCGGGGTGACGTCGCGGATCGGACGAATGTCGACTTGCGAGCGCGGCAGGAAGGCAATGGCACCGTCGAGATCGACGGTGAAGCCGCCCTTGACCTGGTTGAAGATGACGCCTTCAACGCGTTCGCCAGCATTGAACTTGACTTCGAGCTTGACCCAGCTCTCTTCGCGGCGAGCCTTTTCGCGCGACAGGACGGCTTCGCCCATCGCATTTTCGATACGCTCGACATAGACCTCGACTTCGTCGCCGACCTTCAGCTGACCGTCCTTGGCCCGGGCACCGAATTCCTTCAGCGCGATGCGGCCTTCGACCTTGAGACCGACATCGACGATCGCCATGTCCTTCTCAATGCCGGTAATGATGCCCTTGGTGACGTAGCCTTCAGCGAGGTCGACCTTGGAAAAGGATTCTTCGAGGAGGGACGCGAAGTCCTCCTTGAGGGAAGTTTGTGCGGACATAAGTTCTCCAAACAGGCGGCAAGACAATTTTGGCCGCCAATGCGCCGGGGGTTAGGGTTGAACACGGACGCTTCCCATGCCGAGCCCCCCGTCCTGGAGGGCTAATCCGGCGCGCGGCGCGGGAGAGCATCCCGTTCGAATGCCGCATCGATGATGGCTTTGGCGGCTTCGAACGCGGCTGATATATCCATTTCGGACGTATCAATCAAGTGAGCATCTTCCGCAGGCCGAAGCGGGCTGTCGGCGCGGCCCATGTCGCGCTCGTCGCGCTTCAGGAGATCTGCCAGAACGGTGCCGAAATCGGCTTCACCGCCGGTGGCGATGATCTCTTCGTAACGGCGTCCGGCGCGGATCGGTGGTGACGCTGTAATGTAGAGCTTCACCTCGGCATCGGGGCAGACGACAGTGCCGATATCGCGGCCGTCGAGTACCGTACCGGGCTGGCGGCGCGAGAATGCGCGCTGCGCCTCGACCAGCGCTTTGCGCACCTTCGGCATGACGGCAATGCGCGAGGCGGCTTCGCCGATCTCATGACCCGAGAGGACCGAGCGATCCAGACCAGCCAATTCCACTGTGCTTGCAATATCTGTGGCAACCTGCTCGTCGTCGAGCGGCAGCTGCCGGTCCAGGAGAGCCTTGGCGACGGCGCGATAGGTGAGCCCAGTGTCGAGATGATGAAAACCATAGGCGTCGGCGATCAGGCGCGAGAGCGTGCCTTTGCCGGCTGCGGCTGGGCCATCTATGGCGATCGTCGTCATTCAATATCCCGTGGTTTTGGAATCAGGGATGGATCTTCGGGCTACACACAAATTTTCATAGGGAAAGGCGGCGTGAATGCCAAGCGATTGTGACAAAAACTTATAGACAGTGCAGCGAATGATCGATTGACGTGGCGCTTGAGCAATAGCCGGCATGAGAATATCGCTTCATCACCTTTCAAAGCCCATTTTCACATAACCACACAGAAGAAAACGACATAAATGGGACATGAAGAAACACAGGCTCCTTATCACACTCATCGTGCTTGTCATCTGGCTGGCAATTTACCGGATCGTCGGACACATGAAACTGGATGGCGTCTCGTCGATGACCGACGTCCTGTCCGACGGGATCTATCCTCCCGTCGTCGTCGCAGTTCTGTTTCTCTTCGCGACGGTTTTGATCTTCAAATGGAATGATGTTGGCCTCAATGCGCCATTCGAAGCGCGCTCCCTGATAGTGCTCTGATTGCCCCTCGCTTTCGTCGTCCTCATCGTCACAGCCGTCTTCATCGTCGGCCCGCCGCCGCGGACGGCGATGATCTTCATTCTGGTCAATACATTTCTGATCGGCCTTTCGGAGGAACTCATGTTCCGCGGAATTCTGTTCCAGGGCCTCCGGTCAAAACTCTCGAGCTGGCCATCGATTATTTTGACGTCGCTGCTGTTCGGCTCGATCCATCTCCTGAACGCGCTATGGCTGGGCAATATCCAGATAGCCCTTCTCCAGGCGTTTGCAGCGGCCTGCACGGGCATGTTGCTGATGGCAATCCGGATCAGGACCAAATCTCTCGATCCGGCGATACTGTTCCATGCGGCCTGGGATTTCGGTCTCTTGTCACTCGTGGCGGCAGTGAAACCCGCAGAGGCGATCAAGCCGGAAATCACCCCCGCTGTTATGGGTGCCGCGGGCGTTTTCGTACTTGTGGTAATCTCCTATTCGGTCTTCCTGTTGCGCAAAGTCGGTCGCACCGAGCAAGCCTGAGCCTCGGACCGTTCGATCTCCGGAACCGCAAGCCGTTAGCCTTGACGCGCAAAATCGATGTCGGCGCGATCGAGGTCGCCTGTCACCGCTGAGCAATCTCAGGCAAGCGTGGCCTGATATTCGCCGATCAGGCCCTCATAGTCCTGCATTTCCGGGAGCGTGGCATAGCTGCGCTGCGCCGGCGTCGTCGCCCAGGGCAGCTTCTCGCTCGTCCAGGTTTCCATATGCGGCATGAACCAGTCGGCATCGTCGAGCATGGTCGGCCGGACATTGACGAAGAAATCGATGCCGTTCGGCCGAGTGAACATCCAGGTCATGCACCAGCCACAGAAATAATGCTTGGCGTCGCCATGCAGGCCGCCGATCACCGGCTCGCCTTCGGTGACCTCGAAGCCGTCGGCGGGAATTGCCGCGCTCAGCGAATAGGCCGACGCGCTCATCTTCTGGCAGCCGGTGCAATGGCAGGCCATGGTCAGGAGCGGTGGTTTGCTGATGCGCAGTTTCACGCGGCCACAGCGGCAGCTGCCGTCAATCGGAAGGTTGAGATGGGGCATATGGATCTCCTTCGCCTGCAGGCTACGAGACGGGTTAGCGTGTGTCAAAGTTCCTTTTTCAGCGCGAGCTCGGCCGCACAACAAAGTGCCTCGCAGACAGAGGCGCAAAGCGTCGGGCTTGCTTGAGGAACTATGAGCCGGCTAAATAGCGCGCCAGCCAGATCGTGTGACCGCCGCAATCCGGATCTTCAGCGCGATAGTCGAGCACGTCGAAACCATTGCCGGCCAGGAGCGACCGATATTCGTCCGGCGCCAGGCTCGCGTGATAGAGCGGCGCGCCTTCGAACGTTCCGATCGCCTCGCCATGCGCCGGCCCGGAGGTGAACATCAGCGCGGCCCCCGGCATGGCATGGGCGGCGAAGACCGGAAACATCCCCCGCTGGTCAGCGAATGTGAGATGGAAGAAGCTATCCCAGGCGATCAAACCAGCGAAGCGGCGGCCGAGAGAGAGGCCGCGCATATCGGCGACATGCCATTGCTGCTCAGGCATGCGGCTTTGGCAGAGCGCGATCATGCTGGCCGAGGAATCCGCGCCGGTCACAGAGTGGCCACAGTTGGCGATGTAACGCGCGATCGGCTCACCCATGCCGCAGCCGATGTCGAGCACGGGGCCTTTTTCCGCCACCTCGGCCAGGAACCGGTCAAGCCACGCTCTTTCGAGAAGGTCCCTGCCACGCAAAACATCATAGCGACCGGCCAGGCGATCATAGAGACCGACAATGTCGTCCGCATCGCTCACCGGCCGTAGTCGCAAATCTCAACCAGGTTACCGTCGGGGTCGCGCATATAGACCGAGCGCATCGAACCCTGCGCGCCCGTTTGCTCGACAGGACCACGCTCGATGGCAATGCCGCGTTCGCCGAGCAGGCGGATCACGTCGTCGAGCGGTCGGTCGGCGACCAGGCAGAAATCTGCGCCGCCCGCCACAGGGCTGCGGGCGCGCGGCAGGATCGGCGCGCCGTCGGCTTCATGCAGATTGAATTTCTGCTCGCCGAAATGGATGGCGATGCGGCCATTGCCGAACACCTGCTTGTGCATGCCGAGCCCGCGGCAATAGAAATCGACCGTCTCGCCGACGTCGCGGACCGTCAGCACGAGATGGTCGAACCCGCGGATCATGCCGGGTCGGCCATGGCGCGCTTGACGCTTTCGAGCATGGACATGCGCTCCATATGATCCTTGATGCGGGGCAGCACGTTGATATCGACGCCATCGCCTTCAAGCCAGCGCGCGATGGTGAAGAGATAGGGATCGGCGATCGTATAGGTTTCGCCCATCACCCATGGCCCTTCGAACATTTCGAATTCGATCAATTCCATGGCCGCGGTCATGGTCTCCGGGACTTTCTGTTTCATGTCATCGAAGGACGCCTGGTCATTGGCCCAGCGCGAGCCGCGGCGGCCATGCGCGTGGTTCACATGCACGGTCGAGGCCATGTAGGAATTGAAGGCCTGCAGTTCGGCAAAGGCGAATGCATCGTCGAGCGGCGCCAGATTGGCATCGGGGAAAGCCTGGGCAATGTAGACGAGGATCGCGGGGGTCTCCGTCAGAATACCGCGCTCGGTGACCAGCGCCGGCACACGGCCCTTCGGATTGATCTTGAGGTAATCGGGACTGCGTTGTTCCTGCCTGGAGAAATCGACGCGCGTGAGCTCATAGTCGGCGCGCGCGTCTTCCAGCGCGATGCGGGAGGCGAGAGCACAGGTTCCGGGAGCGTAGAACAATTTCAGCATGGGTGTTTCCTTGAGGCGACAAGCGAAGCAATACCTCGTTCTAGCCAAAAGCGGCGGCGATGTCAGCGTACCTGGATGTGAATGTGATCATCATGCCGGGCGGCACGGCATCCTTGGAAGCGTATCACATCATTCGATATACCCAATCGCGCCGGAATATGCGGCTCGATGAAGACCTTTTCGATACCATATTTCCGCCCCGCGCTCGACAACCAGGACAAAGCCTCTGTCATCCGCCTGTCTTCCGGATGCCAATCCGGAAACAGCGGCTGGAGAAAGGCGAGGTCCCAGCGGAGCGTGAGCCAGTTTCGGCGGCCCGCACAGGGCTGTGGCGAGTTGGGCAAAGGCTGTTCGAAGGCGAAATAGCCGATGGGTGAACGCGTCTCACCGTTCCGGAACACGCCCGTTTCGTCCTTGTAGTAAAAGGCGATATCGAGCTTCCGGCCATCGCTGTGGGACAGATGCGGCATCAGCGGAAAGCCGTTGATGAAGGGAAAATTGGCATCGAGTGCCAGCGTCTTCGTGCCGGGAAAGGTCTTCTGCATGTGATCGGCAAGCTCGACTGCGGCAGCTTTCAACTTCGGTGTTACGAAATTGCGATTGAGCATACAGAACATTGGCGAGCGGACGGAGAAGGAGGCGCTGTCTCCGCCGAAGCACGATAGCGGAACCCTGCCGAAGAGCGGTGCGACCTGTTGCGTGATCAGAGTGGCGACAGCATAGAAAAGAACAAAGAGCAGCAATAAAGCGGGACGCGTCTGCCGTCCCGACATTGCCCGAACGGCAAGAGCCATCAGCCAGATCACGCCGCCGATCTCGGTCAGCAAGGTGAGAATGAAGACGACGAGACTATGAAGGAAGAGGCGCAAAACCGTGCTCATTCGAAAAACCGAAATGCAACGCGGTCAAGCCATGGTCGTTCGAACAAAGTCTTGCCGCGGGCTCGATCCCAGCCCCCGGCACGCATCCCGGAGAGGTCGACGATCTGGCCTGTCACCCCTTTCAAGAGCGTCTCAGCCGATCTTCGCGCCGATACCCTTCATCAGGTCCATGAATTCGGGGAAGCTGGTGGCGATCATGCGGGCATCGTCGACTGTCACCGGATGCTCAGCCGCAAGGCCCATGACGAGGAAGCTCATGGCGATACGATGGTCGAGATGGGTTTTCACCGCCTCGCCTCTGGCATTGCCGAGACCCTTGCCGCCGGGGATGCCGAGGACCGTGAGCGAGCTCTCGCCCTCCTCGCACTCGACACCGTTGAGCTCCAGGCCACGGGCGACGGCGGCAAGGCGGTCGCTTTCCTTGACGCGCAACTCTTCGAGGCCGGTCATGATGGTCTTGCCCTCGGCAAAGGAGGCGGCGACGGAGAGGACCGGATATTCGTCGATCATCGACGGCGCCCGTTCCGGCGGAACGCTGACGCCCTTGAGCTCCGAATGACGGACGCGCAGATCGGCGACATCTTCGCCGCCGGCATTGCGGGTATTGAGCACCTCGATATTGGCGCCCATTTCCTGCAGCGTCAGAATGAGGCCGGTGCGGGTCGGGTTCATCAGCACGTTGAGGATGGTGATGTCGGAGCCCGGTACCAGCAGCGCCGCGACCAGCGGGAAAGCGGTCGAGGACGGATCGCCGGGGACATCGATGACCTGACCGGTCAGCTTGCCGCGGCCTTCGAGACGGATGGTGCGAACGCCGTCCTTGTCGGTTTCGACCGAGAGATTGGCGCCGAAGCCAGCCAGCATCTTTTCGGTATGGTCGCGGGTCATCACCGGCTCGATCACCGTGGTGATGCCGGGCGTGTTGAGGCCGGCGAGCAGCACTGCGGACTTGACCTGTGCGGAGGCCATCGGCACGCGATAGGTGATCGGGTTCGGCGTCTTGGGGCCGTGCAGCGTTGCCGGCAGCTTGTCGCCATTGGCGCTGGTCACCTGCACGCCCATTTCACGCAGCGGATTGAGCACCCGGCCCATCGGCCGTGAGGAGAGCGAGGCGTCGCCGATGAAGGTCGCATCGAAATCATAGACGCCGACCAGGCCCATGGTCAGGCGGCAGCCGGTGCCGGCATTGCCGAAATCAAGCGATGCTTCGGGCGCCAGCAGCGCACCGTTGCCGGTGCCATGGATCACCCATGTATCGCCCTGCTTGTCGATCTTCGCGCCCATGGCGCGCATCGCCTTACCGGTATTGATGACATCCTCGCCTTCGAGCAGGCCGGTGATGCGGGTTTCGCCGGCCGCCAGGCCGCCGAACATGAAGGAGCGGTGCGAGATCGACTTGTCGCCGGGGATGCGGACGGTGCCGCGCAGATTTTCGGATTTGCTGGCGGTTGCCGGCACCGGCGTGCCACTATGCGACATGGGTTCAGCCCTTCATTCGATCTTCATTGCCGTGAGGCAGGGCCGCCCGGCCCGGTTCGCGGGCTGGTTAACATAAAGGTTTTCGCCGGTCACCAGGATATTGCACGAAACCTGCGGCACGCCGCAATGCCTGCGAACTTAGGCTTTGACAGGACCGGTCAACATCGCTAATGGCCTTTCTCTAATTTTTTCGTCGGCCGGTTGCCGGCCCGCCGTTCCTAATACATATGGACGGCCATCTACCAAGAGGCATTGACGTGGCAAAATCCGAACTCGGCACCAAGCGCATCGACCCGGACACGGGCAAGAAATTCTACGACTTGAACCGCGACCCGGTCGTCTCGCCCTATACCGGCAAGTCCTATCCGCTGTCCTTCTTCGCTGAATCCTCCATTGCCGCCGTCATGGAGAAGCAGCAGCAGCAGGAGGACGAAGTCGCCGAGGTTGATGCCGAGAACACCGAAGTCGAACTGGTACCGCTGGAGGAGGCCGACGACGAAGCGGCAGCCGGCGGCGAGGAGATTCCGGATCTCGGCGACGACGAAGTCGATATCGACGATGATGACGACGACACCTTCCTGGAACAGGACGAAGACGACGAGGACGACGACATGGCCGACCTCATCGGCGTCAACGCGGACGAAGACGAAGTTTGATTTTCACTATTTCCGGGCGGGTGCAAAAAAATCCGCCCGGAACGAAATTCCTGCTTGCCATTCCGGAGAAGCAGAAATATACACCCGCCACCGAGGCCGAACCGGCCTTGGTACCATCGCCCCACGGGGCCGGATGGGGCTATAGCTCAGCTGGGAGAGCGCTTGCATGGCATGCAAGAGGTCAGCGGTTCGATCCCGCTTAGCTCCACCAAATTTTCCTGCTAAATGATTGATTTCGTTTCTGAAACGTCATTGGCAAGGTACTCTTCCCCACTTTCGTTGTTTCCGGTGGCTCTTCGAGAGCGTCGAGCCGTCTTGGGTTTGCTCATCTCCCGAGATAACACGCTTCTCGACTCCCGATTGCCCCTGTGCTTTGATGCAACGGGATTGGGAGGCTGAACATGCCGACATGCAGCAGGTGCGGCACCAAATACGGGTTCATGTCTGAGGGGCGCGGGCTGTGCAAAGCTTGCCAGCCGATCGTCCAGAGAGAGATAGCAGAGAAGCGTTTCGCGGAAGCAGGTAGTGTGCTCAACGCGGACGCACCCCAGCACATTCTCGATAGCCAGGCGGCAGGCATTCGACTGTCAACAACGTCCGATATTCCAGGCGCGGAAATCGTGGACCTGGTCGGCATTGTGGGCGGCGAGGCGGCGCTTGCGATGAATGTGCCGCAGGACTTCGTAAATAACATCGTCGACCTTGTGGGCGGGCGAAGTCACACCGTCCAGGCAACACTTCGAGCGGCCCGGGAGACATCATTGATCGAGTTGAAACGCGAGGCAGTGATTGCCGGCGCTGACGCAGTAGTGGGCATCAAATTCGAATATAGCCAGATCGCCACCAACAGTGGCGGCATCCTGGTTGTCGCTGCCGTGGGTACGGCCGTCAAGGTGGCCTGACGCACTTCGCCTTGCCAAGGGGGAATGCTTGCCTGCGCTGTCTTAGTCAGAGGGCTGGCGAATGCGGCAGTGGCGCGGCGAGTCCTTGCGACGCGCGACGAGGTTTCACTCAGCGGGAGGAATAAAATGAAAAACACCCGGCAGCGAGGCATATGTCGAATTTGCGGGCAGGAGCGTGAGTTCTGCAATTCGCATCTGCTGCCTGACGGACTCAAGAAGCTCATAGAGGATTTTCGCAAGAAAGCACCCGCTGTGCATTCTTTCGATCTTAACGGAGGGGGCAGCCGGAAATGGCAGTCGTTGCCGACGGACCAACAGATACTATGCAATGAATGCGATCAAAAGCTTGGGCTACACGACAAGTATCTGATC
This sequence comes from Rhizobium sp. P2_G2, assembly GCF_056403555.1. Taxonomy (NCBI): domain Bacteria; kingdom Pseudomonadati; phylum Pseudomonadota; class Alphaproteobacteria; order Hyphomicrobiales; family Rhizobiaceae; genus Rhizobium; species Rhizobium sp. P2_G2. The sequence goes on along the minus strand of NZ_JBFUFF010000101.1, from coordinate 4,280 downwards.
GAGACCTTGCGCGATTGGAAGGATGCTCCCAATAGGCTAAGCATTTCCTCCGTCTTGGGCCCGCCAATTCACATTCACCTCAAACGCTCTTCCGATCGACTGTGCCTCGGGATAGCCGCATCGTTACTGCGTTTTTCAATATCGCAAATGTCGCCGGAGATCGACTTGGGGCCGTTACAAGAAAAATTGGCCGCGGTTCTTATGAGCGGCATCCCCAACGAGTTGCCTGTCTTTCTTGACATGAGGTTATTTGGTTCCTCTGCAGAACCGCATGGCAAAGTGGACGTTACCCAGATAATCAGATCCGAGCCTCTCAGGCTGCCAGGTAACCGGCACGTCTATCTGGTTGAGCTGCTTGGGCTAGATTTTTTTTGAAGGTCGGGCGGAAGCCTTGGCCTAAGGCGATGGAAGTCCTTGAGAGAGGCTCCGGTAGCGATATTCGTATACCCCTTTTGCGATTTGACGACACGATTCTTGGCTTGGATTTGAAACGGCGGATGAGAGCAACCGCCACGCCGTTAATCTAATGACGAGTGCAGACGGTATGTGTGTAATGCAAATACCTTTGAGGTTTTGGCATGATGGCAATGCCTCTCGTCCGTGGCGGCCCTAAGGTGTGGTCGTCATGACCATACCCTGTGCGCCGCTCAGGTTTAAATATGCCTCAGCGGCACATTCAAACGCCCGGCGCCGCCATAACCTGCCCGCCAGTCAGGTTTCCCCCAGTTCTGGGGAAAAGCTCGGCTGAGACTTCGTGCCAATTGGCGGGAAGTTGAACTTCGTGGCAATCGCCACAAAGTCGAGCGATCAAGGTGCCCGATTGAGCACTTTGATCTGCATCCGGAAACCATGCAAATTTCGGGCATAAAACGCGGCTTTAATGCAAAAAAACAACAGAAATTCACCCTGTTTTTGACGCTTTCTTGCGCATAAGCCATTGAAAGCGCACGATTTCGCTTGCCAAATTAAGCAACTCAGAACGTTAATATGCACTTTTGCGCATTTTGGAGCCGAGCGGTCTCGGGCTTGGAAACGTGCCAGGGATTTTAACTGGCTATCCCTCCCTACACTTTGCAGCAGTCGCAACTGTCCGGTAGCGCACGTTGAAACCACCAACTATCGGCGTAAACTTATCTCCGCGCCGCCCGCAGCCCATGATTTTTCGGGCCGGAGCGAAGGGAGGACGCAGATGCCAACGAAGAACGCTCTGTCGGAGGCCGGGATCTTGCGCGCTGAGGAAATCACCGCCTCAACCCAATTTCTCGGGGTCAATCCCGCCCACGAGGCTCTGGCTCGGCTTGCGAACGTTTGATCGCTATCAGTGCTCGCACCGGGAACGTTAGCCTATGTGAATATCTCAGTTGGAGACGACCACATGCATCATCAGTGGCTCGAATTCGCGCATCGTGAATGTAATGTCGACTTCCGCTTTGACGAGCGGACTGGCATAATGCACGTTTATCTGGGCAATATTCTCCCCGAAAACATTCCAACAAATGCTGAAATGCTGGAGATATTTGCTAATCGGCGAAAGGGCAGTCCGATAAAAGGAATTGTCATCTTTGCCTAACAGTCACGCCGCGCTCCTTGTCGGATCGATCGGCTTGCCGATGACATCGGGCCAATCGCCGCTCACTTCTATTTTTTAGAGCCTTTGGATGTTCGGGCGGCAATCGATCGAATAGACCGGCGCTGCGGGAACGGCAATCTCGTCCATTTGCTTCCGCAGCTTCGTCGCTGATGCGCTGGTGAATCGAGTCCCGACGCGGCCGACATAGACAGGCCGGCGCGCCGCCGGGCAGCAAGGAGCAGCAGGACGATAACGCCGAAGGCGTGTCCGTATGGATAGCCGACGATCAGGAACCTTTCCGACTGAACCCGTTTCGTTTGTCACGGCACATTCAGATCAACATAAGTTGTTCTTGGTGGACTTCATGCAACGAAGTATGTTCCAGAACCACTGCACTATCTGTGTGGTTCAGCCCATGGTAGATCCACAGACTGCCATTCCTCTCGTCTGTATGCTCTCGCATGAACTCCTCGCAGGACGCAGGATGAAGCTCTGCCAAATGCATCACATCATGATGGCTGAAATCACGCACGATATCCCTCCCTGACCTGTCATCCAAAATGAATACATCGTGCCCGGAGCCGTTGATATGGACATCGTTTCCGAGGTGGCTCGGCGAATGGTCGCGGTCTGCCGAACCGGTTCGAGCTCTCTCCGAAGGTAGAGATATATTGAAGTCAGCGCTCCGTGGTGCGTCGTTCACCGGAATAACTTTTAGGTGAAATGTCGCCTCGTTTGAAACGGCGCGTGAACCGTCGACAACAACCTTGTAGCCGAAATGGGCATAATCGTCGCCAGTCCCATTGTGGTCAGGCCTGAAATGAAGTTTATCGAGCCGATCGACAGGGATAGATATGCCAGCGTGCACCAACTTTCCGCGGAAGGTTAAAGTTCCCTTATCTGGAAGCGATGTAATGATAATTCGCTTTGCTTCGTCGCCGTCTACATCCGAATAAATAAAATCCCTCAGAATAAACCATGGGTGGCTGTTCTCCAGCATCCCTAGTCCAGATTTATATGCAACTGGGGCAGTATCGACGTCGTTGAGATGAAAACTCTTGAAGGTGCCATCCGCGAAATCGACACGCCAGCCRCCGTCATCCAGCGCGTCGATGTCAACAATTGCGCTCCTATAGTCGACAGTCGATATCGCCGCCGCCTTGGTTAGAAATTGGCCGTTTGCACCAAGGACCCGTTGCATCGGGAGAAGGCCAAATGCGTTGTCAGGATCGTCTGCATACCAGGTCATCAACAAATCGCCGGAGTTCAACGATGTTATCTTCAACTCCGGCAGGATCGTCGCGAACCACCCGGTCGGGTCCACAGCGATAGTAGTTAGATCGCCAACCCGTTTGCCACCGGCATCGAAGCGCTGGAAATAATATCCGTCTACCAGGCCATTCCCCCCCAGCAAGATCTGCCATCCTTGCAACCCTTCAGCCCATGCAGTGATCCAGCCACCGTCGGGAAGAGGATAGACCTGTGTGTCTGCAACGTCGAAATGCGATCGGGGTTTACCAACGATGGGAATATGGCATTGGGAAATGAGGTCGCCACTTGCATCGAACACGAATTGCTGCTGCTTTTCTGGAACGGCGTAATGCTCATTCCTTGTAATGAGAACGATATCGCCGGACGAACTTTGAGCAAAGGCCTGAATTTGATGCCCGTCTGCCAGGGTGTTCGGCAAGAAAGTCTTTTCATCGAGTTTTTGCCCGTTCGAATCGAAGAACTGCAATTCTGTATCCCAACGAAACATGCCGTACTTATCGGGAACATTGCCCTTCTTGGTGATTACCGCGGCTGCGAAGCCCCCGTCTTGCAAAGCCAAGAAATCGGCATCTTTCACGGTAAGCCCATCATCGGGCTGTATTTCATAGCTCTTCGTTACGCGGTCACCATCGTCGCCGAATACATTGAAGTAAAAATGGGGCGAAATATTCTCATCAAGGGCTCTAAAAAATTCGATTCGCTCGCCGTCTGCCAGGTTATAGACACCTTTAATGCCTACAGCTGCGCTGGAGCCGTCGTATTGGGCGCTTTCCGAATCAACTAAATTCCATGCCGGATCATATATGTTGTAATGCGTGACAAATGAGTATTTTCCACCTTTATCGAAATATTCACGATATGAAAGTAGACAATCTCCGTTCTCCAGCTCAGTTACGAAGTTTGCATCGTAAGGTCCTACCCCGCTCACGAGCGTTTTCATGGCATCCAGCGGATTTCCCTGGAGATCATATGTCTGTGAGGTGATACTGCCCGCGGAATAAAAGAAATATTCGATTTCACCTGCGTCCAGCGGTAGCCAAAATATGGGGTTGGTAGGGCGAAAGACGTATCCGAAGTCGATTTGTAATCCCAAGGCAGAATCCTTTATGCAACGCTCGGTAGTCTATACTATTTGGAATCGTACATACGTCAACTCTCTTGCAAATGCGCTCCAAGGCCACGATCCCTTTTGTTTGCATGAGCATTACGAGAACAAACGGAGTCCGCCACATGACGATTTTTAAGTGTTCGCCTTAGAGCCCGATTTAAAAGTAGTTGAGCGATAACAGCAGGTTGTGATTCCCTTTTGGTGCTAAATCAAAATGGGGTTTCCGATGACCTGGACTGCTATCGCTCGGCGTGAGCATAACCGAGACGCGCTTCGTTTTCCAAGTGATTTGACGGACCGGGAATGGGGTTTTATCGAACCATTGATCCC
>NZ_JBFUFF010000100.1:0-23306 GCF_056403555.1 Rhizobium sp. P2_G2 | reverse complement strand
GGGTAAGAATGTACCAGCGAGTGGTCGTGAACCGGCCGCGAAAGTGGCCAGAAAAACGGACAAAACATCCTTTCTGCTCCGCTTAATACCTGATATAATTTGATTATCTGCGGCGAATTAAGTGGCCAAAGAAGCGGCCAAAATGGCGGCCAGGATTTATGGAAATGGAATGTCCAATGTTGGCGCGGGACGACAATGAGAGCATTGGCTTGTTCGAACCTTTAATGGTCTCGGAAGGCTCCAAGCTCCGACCGAAGTTGAATGACCTTGCGTTGACTTTGGCCGAAAAGTCATCCGCATTTTCCGCGTCGCTCCCCTCTGCGATCTCTGACTCGCTGTCAGACCTCGTGAGGGCTATGAATTGCTACTACAGCAACGTCATCGAAGGGCACAATACCCACCCGATCGATATCGAACGGGCAATGCAGAGTGATTACAGCGATGACAAGAAAAAGCGTGACCTGCAACTTGAGGCGCGAGCCCATATCACGGTGCAGAAATGGATCGACGATGGCGGCCTTGAAAGCGATCCCTATTCGGTAGCGAGCGTACTGGAGATACACAAACGCTTTTGCGAGTTGCTGCCGCCGGAACTCCTATTGGTCGGCGAAACGGCAGAAGACCGACATGTGGCCATGGTTCCGGGGGAAGTCAGATCGAAGGATGTCAAAGTCGGCAGGCACATCGCGGTGAGTCCGGGGGCAGTCCCGCGCTTTTTATTGAGGATAGAAGAGGCCTATCGGTCTAAAGGACGCATAGAGCGGATTCTCAGCGCCGCTTGTGGACATCACAGACTTCTTTGGGTTCATCCCTTCGTCGACGGAAATGGCCGGGTGGCGCGCCTGGTATCGTATGCCGTCTTAAGATCGGCAATAAACACGAAGGGTTTGTGGTCCGTCGCGCGCGGTTTGGCAAGGAAAGAGAGAAACTACAAGGCGCATCTCCAATCCTGCGATGAGCCGCGTCGTGGGAGTTTAGATGGACGAGGAACACTCAGCGAGTCAGCGCTTGCGGAATTTTCTCAATTTTTTCTTGAGATTTGCATCGATCAGGTCGATTTCATGAGCGGCTTGATGCAGCCAAACAGATTGCGCGATCGGGTTATGACATGGGCCCGGGAAGAAACCGCTGGCGGTAGATTGCAGGCCCGGTCAGATGTGATTTTGAATGCAATTCTCTATCGCGGAGAGTTGGAGCGCAATGAGGTGGAAATCTTGACCGGCATGAGCGGAAGGTCGGCCAGACGGCTCACGGCATCGCTTATCAATACGGGCGTGATCGCTTCCGAAACAAGTCGTAGTCCTCTGCGGCTGGCATTTCCTGTGAGCCTGGCGACTCGGTTTCTTCCAGGACTGTTTCCCGATGAGTAACGCCGAATTGCTGTGACATCGGTTACAGAACTCGGGGCAATTGCGGCGTTGACTGTTGTTGCGGCAATCGGATTGCCGAGCTAGCGCCTCCCGTCGATAACCTAACTTAATTGCGGATATTAGTAATTAATCGTTGCAAATCAGTGGTTTTGGGAAGGCAGGCTGTGAGAACGTGGACGAGGTCGCTGCACATTTCGGCGTTGACTTGTCGGCTTCCGATAAGGTTCCTGCAACGTCCTCTGCTCCGCCTCGGATTTGACCGCCCCATCGATCGGCACAGCACCCGTCTCCTTCTAGTGACGCTTGCCGCTTGCTCCCTCTTCTACCCGAGGGGAGAAGTGCCGAGCAAAGCGAGGCGATGAGGGGGGCCGCCCCACCCGGGAAGCCCCCTCATCCGGCCTTCGGCCACCTTCTCCCCGAGGGGAAGAGGGAGCCAAGCCATCGACCGTCAGCAATTCCTCATATGCGATTGCCCTGCCTCCATGCACTACAATATCGCGAACCTCAGCCCCCGGTGCCAGATTTGACGACTTTTTGGGCGCGCAGCAACAAGACTCCGGCTGAGTTTGTGTTAGGATCGATGTCATAAAAATGACAGGGAACTTTATGGGCGTGTCACCTGGCGGTGATTGCCCCAGCCTTCGCAAAGGAGGATCGGAATGGAATTTTCGACGCAGGCCACCGAGCCGGGTGCCCGAAGCAGCTGCTGGCAGAATGTGATTTCCGACACGTTCTTTCCGCTCGATACGGTTTTCCGTGAGGAAGACAGGTTCAATGGCGACCTGAAATGCTGGTCGCTGGGGCTGGCCTCGCTGTCGCGGCTCAGGACCGACGCCATTCTTTATCGGCGCAACCAGCGCCAGGTGCTGACCGAGCGGGAAAAGACGCTGCTGATCACGGTGCCGGAACTGGCCGAAATTGAGTTCGAGCAGTGCAACCGCGAAACCCGCTGCCGGCCCGGCGGCTTCCTGATCGAGCGGGGCGATGCGCCCTATGAGTTCCGGCAGCCGGGCGCCAATTCGCTCTGGGTGCTGAAAGTGCCGAGTTCGGCGCTCAGGGCCCGCGTCGGGCCGCCCGAACGGTTTTCGGCCTTTTCCTTCGATGCGCAGCAGGGTGTGGGCGCCTATTTCATCGATACGATCCGCTCGACGGCCAAGCGTCTCGATGAACTCAATTCCGCGGCCAAGGAAACGATCGGCCAGCAGCTGATCGATCTCTTGTGCCTGGCGATCCAGGATGACGAGCGGGTGCTGGACAGCAATCTGAGCTCTGTGCGCGCCGCCCATCTGTTCCGGGCGGAGCAGCATATCAGGGCCAATCTCGCCAAGGGCGACCTGCAGCCGCAGGACGTTGCCGATGCCTGCGGCATCTCGCTGCGCTACCTGCAGCGGCTGTTCACCGATAGCGGCCGCTCGATTTATGAATGGATCCGCGAACAGCGGCTGTTGATGTGCGATGAGGAATTGCGCAAGGCCAATACGCCGCATTCGATCTCCGAGATCGCCTATCGCTGGGGTTTTGCCGACCAGTCGCAATTCTCCAAGAACTACCGGATGTATTTCGGCCGCTCGCCCAGCCAGGCGCGATCGGAATACCGGCTTCAGCCGCTCTGTTAGGGCGCTTTGCGTTCCGATGGATCGGAACCGCGCTCTAAGCCTTTCTATTTGCGCATGTCGTTGTCCTGAAACCGGTTCCCACGTTCAGGCGACATGCGCTCGCTGACACGGCCGCAGCGCTTTGCCGCGGCCAATCCCAACACCAGCACGGACCACCCGGCGCCCGCAGTTTGCGGCGGCGAGCCTTGCTGCGCGCATTTGCAAGAGGTTACGAGAATGACGAATTTACGCGTGGCCGTCGATGTCGGCGGCACTTTCACCGACATCTGCATCATGGACGAGGAGACCGGCGCGCTCCGGATCGAAAAGACATCGTCGACACCGGACCCGATCGACGGCATCATGTCCGGTGTCGAGCGCGCCAATGTCGACCTCTCCCAGGTGTCGATGTTCTCGCACGGCACGACGGTCGCCACCAATGCGCTGATCACCCGCCGCCTGCCGCGCACCGGCATGATCTCGACCGAAGGTTTTCGCGATGTGATCGAGATCCGCCGCGCCAACAAGCAGGATCTGTGGGACGCCTATAATGACGTCGCTCCGCCCTATATTCCCCGTAAGGACCGGCTGACCGTGCGGGAGCGTGTGGATGCCGCCGGCAAGGTCATCACGCCGCTCGATGAAGAAGACGCCCGCCGCGTGGCGCGTATCTTCAAGCGGCGCGGCGTCAAGGCGATTTCGGTCTGCTTCATGAACGCCTTCGTCAACGGCGCCAACGAAAAGCGGATGAAGGAAATCCTGGCCGAGGAAATCCCCGAACTCGCGGTTTCCATTTCCTCCGAGGTCATGCCGGAAATCTTCGAGCATGAACGTTTTTCCACCACGGTCGCCAATGCGGCCTTGAGCCCGGTGGTCGTCGATTACACGACGCGGCTGGGCGAGAGCCTGGCCGGCAAGGGCTATACCCGCGATCTCCTGCTGCTGCATACCGGCGGTGGCGTGATGACGCCGAAGAGCGTCAAGGATTTCGCCGCGCGGCTGGCCGGTTCGGGGATTGCCGCCGGCGCCATTGCCAGCCGCTACATTGCCATGCTCTGCGGCTACAAGAATTCGATCGGCCTCGATATGGGCGGCACCAGCACCGATGTGTCGCTGGCCTATCAGGGCGAATCCCGCGTCACCAAGGATTGGTATATCGAGTTCGGTTATCCGATCCGCTTTCCCAGCATCGAAGTGCTGACCATCGGCGCCGGCGGCGGTTCGCTTGCCTGGTTCGACGAGGCCGGTTCGCTGCGCAACGGGCCGCAATCCGCCGGTTCGCAGCCGGGTCCGGCCTGCTACGGCAAGGGCAATACCGTGCCGACTAATACCGACGCCAATGTCGTCCTCGGCCGGCTGGGCACCAGTCTCGCGGGCGGCAAGCTGACGCTGCAGCCCGATTTGGCCGAAAAAGCCATTTCCAGCATTGCCGAGCATTTCGGCATTGCCTCGCCCGAGGCTGCCGAAGCGATCGTCAAGGTCGCCAACGCCAACATGGCCAATGCCGTGCGGCTGATTTCGATCAGCCGCGGCTATGATCCGCGCGATTTCGCCCTTGTGGCGTTCGGCGGCGCCGGTGCGCTGCACGGCGCGGCCGTGGCCCAGGAACTTGCCATTCCCGTGGTCATCGTGCCGCCCAATCCGGGCGTGACCTCGGCGCTCGGCTGCCTGCTGGTCGATATCCAGCACGATTTTTCCGAAAGCTTCATGGTGCCGGCGACGCTCGCCAGCCCGGCAGACATCGAGGCCGCCTATGAGCGGCTGGAGAAAGAGGCGGTGGAGCGCCTGTCGCATGAAGGTGTGGCGGCGGAAAACATCACGCTGCAGCGCAGCGCCGAGATGATGTACCAGGGGCAGTGGCGGTCGCTGTCGATCGCCGCACCGGCGCAGGTGACCGATGTTTCGGCGCTGACGGAGAGTTTCCATCGCGAGCATGAGCGCGAATATAATTTCCGCCGCGACGATGCGCCGATCAGCTTCTTCCGCCTTGGCCTGAAAGCGATCGGCCTAGTGCCGAAGGCCAACCTGATGGAACATAAGCCGGAAATGCGCAAGCCAGCGCCGAAGGGCAGCCGTCCGGTCTGGTTCGAGGGCAGGGCCTTCGACACGCCGGTCTATGATCGCGACGATCTGCCCTCGGGCTTCCGCTTCACCGGGCCGGCCGTGGTCGAACAGTTTGACTCTACGGTGGTTGTGCCTCCCGGCACTTCAGCTTCCGTCGACAAGTACCTGAATATCCTGATCAATATCAAAGAGGCATGAGATGAACGGCGACGCGCAATTCAACGGACTCGATCCGGTCACCTTCGAGGTTCTGAAGAACTCGTTCATCACCTCCGTCGACCAGATGGCGGAGCAGATGCTGAGAACCTGCTATTCCTTCGTCATCTACAATCGCGACTTTTCCAATGGGCTGCATGATGCACATGGCAATTCGGTCGCCCAGGGTACGCAGGACATTGCCGTGCATGTCGGCACATTGCATTTCACCTGCAAGGAGGTCATCCGTGCCTTCGAAGGCGACATGCTGCCGGGCGATGTCTATGCGATCAACGATCCCTATGCCGGCGGCACCCATTTCAGCGATGTCCGGCTGATCCGGCCGATCTTCGACGAGGACGAGATCATCGGCTTCTCGCAGTCGAACGGCCATTGGTCGGATCTCGGCGGCAGCGTGCCCGGCTCGTTCGATGTGACGGCGCGCGACATGTTCCGCGAGGCCGTGCGCATCACGCCCGTGCGGCTCTTCCATGGCGGCCGGTTCTGCAGCGATGTGGCCAACCTGATCGCGGCCAATACGCGTGATCCCCGCTCGATCATCGGCGACATCCATGCCCAGGCGCAGGCGACGCATGTGGCCGAGCGCGATGTGCTCAGGCTGGTGAAGAAATACGGCCGCAAGACGGTCACCGGCGGCATGGCCGCGGTGCAGGACTATGTCGAGCGCGCCATGCGCCAGCGCATCGCAGCCCTGCCGGACGGCGTCTGGGAAACCGTCGACTATATCGACCGCGACCCCGCGGCCGGCGAAGGCATGATCCCGATCCGCATCAAGATGACGATCAAGGGCGACAAGGTCTATTACGACTTCGCCGGCAGCCATCCGACGATCGGCTCGATCTATAATTCCGCCCCCGGCGCCACATTCTCCGCCGTTGCCGCGGGCATGAAGACCTTCTTCCCCGATCTGCCGCTCAACAGCGGCTTCTATCGGATCTTCGAGATTGCCAGCCCGGCAAACAGCGTCGTCAGCGCCCAATGGCCGGTGGCGGTCACCGGCTTCCTGATGCCGTTCGAGAAGATCATGAACTCGATCTTCGAAATGTGGTCGAAGATCATTCCGGAGCGGGCGATCTCCTGCTCGTTCAATCTCGAATATCTGCTGACCGGCGGCCACGATCTCCGGCACGAGGAAAAGCCGATCTTCATGTTCTATGATTGGCTTCCCGGCGGCTGGGGCGGGCGCAACGGCATGGATGGCTGCAACAGCACCACGGCCTGCTTCGGCACCGGCCTGATGGCACAGCCGGTCGAAGGCCAGGAGCGCGTCAATCCGGTGCTGACGACCAAGTTCGAGATCAAGTGCGACTCCGCCGGCCCCGGAAAATTCCGCGGCGGTGCTGGCGTCGAAAAGACCTCGATCCTGCTGGATGCGGAGAAAACCGTGATCTCCTATATCTGCGACCGCGAGCGCGCCGTGGTCTGGGGCACGCATGGCGGTCTGCCGTCCATGCCGCACGGGCTGACCATCCGCCGCGCCGGCGCCGACCGCGACGAATGGCTCGGCTCGGTGTTTTCGGATGTGCCGATCAACACGGGCGACATTTTCTCTCGGCCGACCGCCGGCGGCGGCGGTTTCGGCGATCCGCTGGGGCGCGATCCCGAAAAGGTGCGCGAAGACGTCGAGAACGACTATGTCTCGGTCGAACGCGCCCGCAAGGATTATGGCGTGGTGCTGACGCTCGTCGATGCCGACCTTGCCGAATATACCGTCGATCTCGCGGCAACCGAGCACGAGCGGGCAGCGATCCGCTCCGAGCGCAACGCCTGGGCCRATGTCGCGCCCGAGGCGGTGTCGAAAATGTACAAGGCCGGCCAGATCGATGCGCTCGATGCGGTCCGCCACTATGCCGTCATCCTCGATTGGAGCAATGGCGACGTGCTGCCGGAGACGACGCGGCAATTCCGCGAAATGCACCAGAAGCGCACGCTCGATCATTGGAAATGACCATGCCGCGCCGCGACGATCCCAATCAGGAAGGGCGTCGCGGCGCCGGGCCTGCGGCACGCGATGCCGGCGGGGCAGGGCGCGGTTCGGGGGATCGCTGGGAAATCTTCGATGACGATGTGCTCGGCTTTGCCCTGCGCGCCGCGGAGCGCGGAGAGCGCTTCGTCCTCGTCACCCTGGTGAAGATCGAAGGATCGTCGCCGCGCTATCCCGGCGCCCAGATGGTGGTGACGGAGGCGGGGGAATGGTCGGGCTATCTCTCGGGCGGCTGTATCGAGCGGGCGGTGGTGGCCGAGGCTCTCGAGGCGCTGGAGGCAGGCGTGGGGCGGCGCGTGCGCTACGGCAAGGGCTCGCCCTATTTCGACATCCAGCTGCCCTGCGGCAGCGCCATCGAACTCTATTTCGACACCGGCCGATCGGTCGAGGAGCTGAAGATGATAGAAGAACGGCTCGCGCGCCGGGAGACGGCCAGCCTGGATTTCGTCGAGGAGGGCGCGACGGCTGCCAGGTTCGTCCGCCACTACCGGCCGCGCCTGAGGCTTGTCGTCCTCGGGGTGGGTGCGGCGGCGGCACAGCTCTGCCGTTTCGCCGGCATGATGAATATCGAGGTGGAACTGATGTCGCCCGACGAGGCGACGCGGGAATTTGCCGAATTGGGCGGTGCGAACGCGGTCGCGCTGACAAGCATGACGCGGAGACCGGAGATCGTGGCCGATGGGCGCACCGCGATCGTGCTGATGTTTCATGATCATGATTGGGAGGCCGAGGCGCTGATGGCCGCGCTTGCTTCCGATGCCTTCTATATCGGTGCCATGGGCAGCCGCGTTGCGCATCGGAAACGCGTGGAGGCGCTGGTTGCGCGCGGGGTGGATGAGGGTGTGGTTGACCGCGTTCATGCGCCGATCGGGCTTTTCCCGGGCAGCAAGAATGCGACGGAGATTGCGCTCTCGGTGCTCGCGGAGATCGTCAGCAAGGACCCGTTCAGGGCCGGGGCGGTCGCAGATGAATTGCTGCAGGAGATACTTGCTCCCTCTTCTCCTCACCGGGGAGAAGATGCCCGCAGGGCAGATGAGGGGGCTTTCGCGGGTGGGRCGGCCCCCTCATCCGACCCTTCGGGCCACCTTCTCCCCGCTGGGGAGAAGAGGGAGTCCGGCGCAGGTGTCTCTGCCAAACGCGGCGTCGCGCTAAGAGGCGACAGCCCTGCCTTACGGTCGGAGACAGATGGCGGGCTGCTCATGGTGCGCCATGATGAAAACACTGCTGAGGCAGATCTGAGATGACGGCACGGCGGTTCATTGCGGCGATACCTCTCTCTGCACTCTTGAGAGCCTCCCCCACACGCGCGAGATTCTCGCATATGAAAAAAGACCCTCTCTGGCCTGCCGGCCATCTCCCCCACAAGGGGGGAGAAGACTCGTGGCGCTCTCCCTGGCTGGAGCCGATCTCTCCTCGTGAGGGCAGAACAATCGCATCTGAAGTCAAAATCTCTCCCAAACTTGCTGGGTCGAGCCGCTGGTTTCGACCTGTCCTTCGGATCCCGACAAGGGAGAGGGACTTAACCCGCGGCTCCGCTGTGCTCCGATTGAGGCAGGGAGCAAGCCGCGAGTCTTCTCCCCCCTTGTGGGGGAGATGGCCGGCAGGCCAGAGAGGGTCTTTCGCCACATCCGATAGCCCAGCGTTGCGGAAAGAGACGGACGGCACACTGCTCACGCTCCACCACGATCAAAACATGGCTGAGGCAAATCAGGGATGACCGCACGGCAATTCATTGCGGCAACGACGGTGGACGAAGCCCTGTCCGCACTCTCCGAGCATACCGCAACGGCGAGAATCATGGCCGGCGCGACCTGGCTGATGCGTGCGCCCTTGCGCGGTGAGGATTTGCCCGGCACCGTCGTCTCGATCTCGGGCATTACCGAACTCAGCCGCATCGACATCGGCGAGGAATGGCTCACCATCGGCGCCCGTGTCACGCATGCGGAGCTCGCAAGCGCGCTCGCCGCAATCGGCGAATTCCGCGGGCTGGCCGAGGCTGCCGGCAAATCCGCCAATCCGGCCATCCGCTCCGTCGCCACGGTAGGCGGCAATCTTTACACAGTTGCCTTTGCCGCCGCCGACCTGGTGCCGGCGCTGCTCTGCCTTGATGCGGAGATTGAGTACCGCTCGATCGAGGGAACGTCGTCGATGCCGTTGGAAGCGTTCCTCCATCTGCGGACGGTGCTGCCGCCGGGCTTGCTCACCGAGGTCCGCGTGCGCAGGGGAAGCTTCCGCTCTGCGCATGCACGCCTGCCTTTGCGCAAGGCGGGCGATTATCCCGTCGCTATTGTCTCGGCGACAGCCAGCAGTGACGATCGGGCGGGATTTCAGGGCATCCGGATCGCCGTCGGGTCGGTCGAGGTGGTGGCCCGGCGCTGGCCGGCGCTCGAAGCTGAAATCGAAGGCAGGGCGATGACCGCGGCGGAGTTCGGGGTTGCGGCAGCGGACTTGTCCAGTGCGTTTGCCGGCCGCGACGGCATCGAAGCGCCCGGCTGGTATCGCGTGCAGGTGCTGCCGGCGCTGGTGCGGCGTGCATTCGAAGATCTTGAGCGGCAGAGGGGAAGTTGATGGTCGTGCATCTCAACGTCAATGGCGACAGCCGCACCTTCCACGGCGATCCCCTGACGCCGCTGGTCGATGTGCTGCGCAGTGAATTGCTGCTGACCGGCACGAAATCCGTCTGCGGCGAGGGCTTTTGCGGCGCCTGCATGGTGCATGTAGATGGAAAGCCGCGGGTCTCATGTCTCTGCCCTGTCGCATTGGTCGAAGGCCTGTCGGTGACGACGATCGAGGCAATCGCGGTCGATGGCGCACCCAACCCCATCCAGCAGGCGCTGGAAGATGTCGATGCCGTCCAGTGCGGCATGTGTTTTCCCGGCATGGTGATGGTGCTGACGGCCTTGCTCAAGGACAATCCGGGCGCCGACCGCGCCGCCTTCAAGGCTGGGCTTGCGGGCAATATCTGCCGCTGCACCGGCTATGAGCGGATCGTCGACGCAGCCCTGATTGCCGCCATGACCATGGAGCACGCGGAATGAACGAGCTCGTCACGCCCCGAGCGGTGATGAATCTGGCGCGGCGCGATGCGCGCGACAAGATCGGCGGCCGCACGCGCTATACCGTCGACCAGGCCGGACCGGGGACGCTGCAGGCTGCCATCCGCCGGTCGGAGATCGCCGCGGCACGGATTGTCCGCATGGATGTGACGGCAGCCAAAGCCATGCCCGGCGTGCGGGCGGTGATCACGGCAGAGGATGCGCCGGGCACGCATGGCATCGGCGTCATCGATCATCCGCTGTTTGCCCGCAACGTGATCCGCTACCACGGCGAACCGATTGCCGCGGTCGCCGCCGACACGATCGAACAGGCGCGTGCAGCGGCGGCGGCGATCGAGATCGAGCTTGAGCCACTGGCGCCGCTTCTGACCATGGAGGCCGCCCTGGCGCCCGGCGCGGCGCTCGTGCATCCGGATTGGAAATCCTACGAAGTGCAGCTCGATGGCGTGGCGCGCGGCGGCAATGTCGCCTGGGAGGCCAAGGTGGTGCGCGGCGATACCGATGCTGCCTTTGCCCGGTCCGACGTCACCATCATCGATAGCTGCTATACCGTCGGGCGGCAAAGCCATGTGCCGTTCGAGCCGCGCTGCGCGGTCGCCACATTCGAGGATGGCCGCTTTCACATCATCTGCTCGACGCAGGTGCCCTGGACGGTGCGCAAGGTCACGGCCGAGGTTCTCGGCATTCCCGCGTCGCAGGTGCGGGTGACCGTGCCGCCGGTCGGCGGTGCATTCGGGCTGAAATTCGATTGCACCATCGAGCCCATCGCCGCGCTGCTGGCCAAGCGGACCGGCCGGCGCGTGGCGATGGTCAATTCGCGCTATGAGGAGACGATCACCTGCCTCTGCCGCGAGAATGCCGAAATCCGCATCCGCTCGGCGGTGACGGCGGAGGGCGAGATCGTCGGCCGCGAGGCCACCGTGCTGATGGATTGCGGCGCCTATGGCGGCGAACAGATTTTCCTGACGACGATGACGGCGCATACGCTGGGCGGCAATTACCGGCTCGGTTCCGTGCGGCTCAACAGCCGCGCCGTCTACACCAACACCGCCCCCAATGGCGCTTTCCGTGCCTGCAACGGCGTTTACAACACCTTCGCGCTCGAGCGGCATACGGACGAAATCTGCCAGGCGATCGGCATGGAGCCGCTGGAATTCCGCCGCCGCAACGTGCTGGGCGACGGCGATCTCGGCTCGACCGGCCAGGTCTTCGAAGGCGAGGTTTTGAGGCCGATGCTGGAGCGCATGGAAGTGCTCAAGGCCAGCCGGCCGGCGAAATCGCCATTGGCCGACGGTCGGCTCTATGGCCGCGCCACCACCGTCGGCACGTGGTTCATCTTCGTCGGGCCGTCGTCGGCGACCGTCAATCTCAATGCCGATGGCAGTGCCACGCTGGTCACCTCCGGCGTCGAGATCGGCTCGGGCACGATGGTGCAATCGCTACCGCAGATCGTCGCCGCCGAACTCGGCATTCGCCCCGAAGACGTCGTGGTCAAGGCGGCCGACACCGATGCGGCGGGGCTGGATCTCGGCGTCGGCGGCGGCCGCACGACGGTGTCGATCGGCGCCGCCAGCCTGAAGGCCTGCGAGGAGGTCCGCAACAAGATCCTGCCCGTCGCCAGCGAAATGCTGCAGACGCCGGCCGACCAGCTGGTGCTGGCCAACGGACGGGTCGAGATTGCCGGCCGCAAGGGCTCGGGCACGACGATCGCCAAAGTGGTCGAACGCGTGCAGCAGCTTTCCGGCCCGGTGGCCGGCTCCGGTGCCTTCACCAAGCCCGGCGTGCAGGCCATGGCCGGCTGCGCCATGGCGCATTTCATCGATGCGATCGACATTCCCGTCTTCGCCGTCCACGATTGCGAAGTGGCCGTCGACCCCGAGACCGGCCATGTCGACGTGCTCTCCTACCAGGTGGTGCAGGATGTCGGCCGGGCGCTCAATCCCCGCGCCATCCACGGCCAGATCCAGGGCGGCGTGGTGCAGGGGCTCGGCTATGCCCTGCATGAGGAAGTGACGATCGACGAAACCGGCCGCATCGCCCAATCCGGCTTCGAGACCTACCGGCTGCCGCTCGCCCAGGACGTCGTGCCCGTGGCGATCGACCTCTATGAAGGCGCACCCTCGATCGGCCCGCTCGGCGCCAAGGGGGCGGGGGAAGTGCCGATCCTCAATGTCGGTGCGGCGGTGGCCTGCGCGGTGGCCAATGCTACGGGTAAGACGGTCAGCCGCCTGCCGCTGACGCCGCCGCGGGTGCTGAAGATGATGGGCGAGGGGGATTTGGGGTTGGATCTGCCGCATATCAGCAGGGTATGGGGGGATAATGTTGTGCGGTGAGGGACGCGAGCCGGGGGAACTCTCACTGCCGTTTAGGCCGCTCATAAGGCGCCGGCGCCTCCCGCTCTTCCTCCGCCATCGTCCTGATCCAATCGCGCAGCGACAGCGCGGCGGGAGGCAGGTCGCGCGTGCTGTTCCAGGTGAGATAGTACGCATCCGGCGTCGGCACGACGAGGTCGGTGAAGCGCACCAGCTCGCCCTTTTCGATCAGGGGCCGGACCATGCGGTGCCAGCCGACGACCAGGCCCTGGTCGGCCATGGCGGCCTGCAGTGCGATGCTGAATTTGCCGAAGCGCCGGCCGCTGAAGGCGCGGTGTTTGACGCCGCCGCGGGACAGAACCTCGGCCCAGCCCATCCAGTCGGGCTCGACCCATTCGACATTCAGCAAAGGCAGGTCGGCGAGATCGGAGGCGGACGCGCCGGCATGTTTTTCGGCGAAGCCAGGACCGCAGACGGGATAAACGCATTCGTCGAAGAGCAGTTCGGCCGTTTCGTCGAGCCATCGGCCCGAACCGTAGCGGATCCGCAGCTCGACTTCCGAGCGGCGGACATTCCGGACATTGTCGGCGATCAGGTGATCCACGGTGATGTCGGCGAAACGAGTCCAGAAATCCGGCATGCGGGGGATCAGCCACATCGTGCCGAACACGTCGCTGCAGGCGACCGTGACGTTGCGAGAGGTGTTGCCGAGTTTCATCGCATTGATCACTTCGGCGGCGCGGGCAAAACCGCTGGCCAGGGCGCGGTATAATTCCTCGGCCGGCGCGGTGAGCATGACGCCTTTGCCGGTGCGGGCGAAGAGGGGAACGCCGATCTCCTCCTCCATCGCCTTGATCTGGCGGCTCACGGCGCCCTTGGTTACGTTGAGCTCATTGGCCGCCAGGGTGAAATTGCCGTGGCGGGCGGACGCTTCGAACGTGGCAAGCGCGGTCAGCGACGGCAGACCATAAAAGCGACGAACCATGGACCCCTCCTTGTGCTTCGCGCCACGATCGGGCTCCGACCTGCTTTCCGCCGCAGAACGAAGGGATCGTTGAGTTTGCATAGAGGATAACCCGTCCATGGGCCTCTGTCCTGCATCAAACTCAACACAGCGCCGATTTTTATGAGACTTGCCTCGGGCCGTGCCTGCCGCTTTCATGCGGGCATTCCCGGCGCGTCGTCCCTGCGGGTGGCGGCTCGACCGAAACACTTTTCCGAAGTCTGGAACACAGAGATGATGACCGACACAACGATTGGCGCGGGGCAGGCGCGGGATTCGCTGCCGAGGGTGATGAAGGGCGTGCTTCTGACCGGGCATGGCGGTTTCGACAAGCTGGAATATCGCGAAAACATTCCTGTGCCCAGGCCGAAATCCGGCGAAGTGCTGATCCGCGTCGCGGCTGCCGGCGTCAACAATACCGATATCAACACCCGTATCGGCTGGTATTCCAAGGCGGTGACCAGCGGCACCGGCACCGGGGCGACCGAAGGCTTCAAGGCTGCCGAGAATGCCGACGCCACCTGGTCCGGCGCGCCCATGGCTTTTCCGCGCATTCAGGGCGCGGATTGCTGCGGCCGCGTCGTGGCGGTCGGGGAGGGCGTGGATGCCGGCCGCATCGGCGAGCGGGTGCTGGTGCGCAACATGCTGCGTTCCTATGTGGATTACCGGCCGTTCGAATGCTGGACATTCGGCTCGGAATGCGATGGCGGCTTCGCCCAATATGCCGTGGCGCCGTCGCGGGAAACATATAGCGTTGATTGCGACTGGAGTGATGTCGAGCTGGCCTCGCTGCCCTGCGCCTATTCCACTGCCGAGGGCATGCTGCACCGCGCCAATGTCGGCCGGGGCGAGCATGTCGTGATCGCCGGCGCCTCGGGCGGCGTTGGTTCGGCCGCGGTGCAACTAGCCAAGCGCCGCGGCGCGATCGTCACCGCGATAGCCGGCCGCGGCAAAGCCGAGCAGTTGCGCGCGATCGGGGCCGACGGGGTGCTTGTGCGCGGTGAAAGCATTGTCGCCGGGCTTGGCAAGGAGAGCGTCGACGTGGCCCTGGACGTCGCGGCCGGGCCTTCCTTCGGCGAGTTGCTCGACGTGTTGAAAAAGGGTGGACGCTATGCGGTTGCCGGCGCGATTGCCGGGCCGATCGTCGAGCTCGATGCCAGAACCCTCTATCT
Organism: Rhizobium sp. P2_G2; assembly: GCF_056403555.1. Taxonomy (NCBI): domain Bacteria; kingdom Pseudomonadati; phylum Pseudomonadota; class Alphaproteobacteria; order Hyphomicrobiales; family Rhizobiaceae; genus Rhizobium; species Rhizobium sp. P2_G2. Next base: position 8,534 of record NZ_JBFUFF010000100.1, on the reverse strand, counting down.
CAAGGACCTGACTTTCTTCGGCTGCACCTTCCAGGAGGATGTCGTGTTCGAGAACCTGGTCTCCTATGTCGAGCGCGGCGAAATCCGGCCGCTGGTCGGCAAGACCTATCCGCTCAGAGACATTGTCGAGGCGCAGCAGGATTTCCTGTCGAAACAGACGGTGGGCAAGATTGTCCTCGTCATACCCGAATAACCTCAGCCCCACATAACGAGATCGAAGATGAGCGAACTGAAAATCGAGAAAATCGATGTCTTCCAGTTGGACCTGCCCTATTCGGGCGGCGTCTATCTTCTGTCAGGCGGACGGGAATATCGAAGCTTCGATGCCACGATCGTCCGGATCACCACCGGAAACGGGCTGGAAGGTTGGGGCGAAAGCACGCCGTTCGGATCGACCTATGTCGCCTCGCATGCGCTTGGCGTGCGGGCCGGTATTGCGGAGATCGCGCCCAGTCTGATCGGGCTCGATCCGCGGCGCGTCGATCGCATCAACGACGCTATGGACACGGCACTTGTCGGCCATCTGCATGCCAAGACCGCACTCGACGTCGCCTGCTGGGATCTGTTCGGCAAATCGGTGGGATTGCCGGTCTGCGACCTCCTGGGCGGTCGCACCAATGTTCGGATGCCGGTGATTTCATCGATCTATATGGGCGATCCCGAGGATATGCGCGCGCGCGTGGATGAGCACCGGGCGATGGGCTATGTCGCCCATTCGGTGAAGGTCGGCGACGAGCCTGCGGCCGATGCGGCGCGCATTGCCGCCTCCCTCGCAGATAAGAGACCCGGCGAATTCTTTATCGTCGACGCCAATGGCGGCATGACGGTCGAGAGCGCGCTGCGCATGCTGCGGCTCCTGCCGCCGGGGCTCGATTTCGTGCTCGAGGCGCCCTGCGCCACCTGGCGCGAATGCATCTCGCTCCGGCGCCGCACAGATGTGCCCATCATTTTCGACGAACTGGCGACGGACGACGCCTCGATTGCCCAACTCGTCGGCGAAGACGCCGCGGAGGGTATCGGCCTCAAGATTTCCAAGAATGGCGGCCTGACCCGCGGCCGCCGCCATCGCGACATCTGCCTGGCAGCGGGCTATACCGTCAGCGTCCAGGAAACCACCGGCTCCGACATCGCCTTCGCGGTCATCGTGCATCTCGGCCAGACCGTGCCGGAGAAAAACCTGCGTTGCGTTCTCGAATGCCGGGACATGGTGACGCTCAAGACCGCAGACGGCGATTTCGGGGTGTGCGATGGGCGGGTTACGGCACCGAGCGCGCCGGGGCTCGGGATTGTACCGCGGCTGGAGGTGCTGGGGGAGCCTGTTGCCACTTATGTTTGAATGAGGGACGACTGGTCCACGGTTGGCTCCGATCCTCCGTCGGCGGTGTCGGTGAACCTTGTGTTTGCCATCGAATGCGGAATTGCACGCCGGTCCTTACAGTCCGCGCCCCGAACCGAGCCGAACCAACCCCGCCAGGTCAGCCCGCACACGTTCCTCCATATCGGACATTTCCGGAAGACGCCCGGCTTCGAGCAGAGGTGTTTTGCCGCGAAAGAGATGCCATTCGAGATTGCGCGCTTTTGCATCCTCAAAGGTGTTGCGACCATCGCACGTCAACGCGCCCTTGAGAACCGACAGCTCCAGGCGGGGCCACGAACCCCAAGGCACTTTCGCCGCGATCAGGGATACGATATCGCGGAGCACGCGCGCTTGGAGAGCGATCCTTGCCTCAGTCCGGCTTCTTTGATCCGGCTGTATCGGCGTCAGGGATGTCGTCACTGGCACGTGCCTCCTGCAATATGTCCTTTATATAGTCCGGGACGGCAAGCGCAGCAATCACTTCGGTAGACGGCAGGCCCTTGAGCTCTTCGAGGAAGTTGAGAAAACGGTCAGCGAATGCCATGACCGATCCCCTGTCGCCGTACCAGCYTACGACAGTATTGAAACGATCCAGTAGCGACCGACCGTCGACGTCAAGCGCGAGCAGAGGCAAGTCGTCCCGGTCCTTTGCCCTGTTTGCGGCGAGCTTGGCGAGGATAAGGTCCTCGCTGGAAAGAGCTTTTATAGGCACCCGTGCCCCAGCGACCTCAACGAGCATCACCTGTTGGGAACTGGCCAGATCGCGGAATATGATCGGGCCCCATAGGTTCTCCGTCGGTGTGGCATCGATCTTGAAGTCAGGCCCGTAGATTTCCCTCAATTCCTTCTCGACTGAATAGACGATGTCTTCGTCGATCACCGGTGAGAAGAAATCGACATCGAAGGACGCAGCTCGAATGCCGCGAGCTGCCATGGCGGTGCCGCCAACCACGACGACGAAAGGCGGAGCCTCTCCGTGTTTGGCAACATGTTTTGCGATCATGGTTTTCAAACATTCGACTGCTTGTTGAAAATCGATCGGTGTGGGATCGGCCATGTCGGCGCCTCGATTTTGGACTGCTGGAAGAATACGACGACATTTCGCGATTCACCACGCATATCCGCATGAACGCGCATAGTCCCCGTCGCCGTCGCCTCTCGTCTCATGCTTCGATTGCGAAGCAGCCATGGTGGGCCTCATGGCTGGTAGCGTTTGCGATTGACTATCCAAGTGGACTGATCTCAAGTTCAGGCCCAGTGACAGGTCGAAAAACTCCGGAGCTCCCATGAAAATCCGAAAAGCCGTGCCCGCCGACGCCCGGGAATTGAGCCTGCTGCTCAACGAGATCATCCGCGCCGGCGGCACGAYGGCGATCGAAACGGAGCTCTCGGCCGATGAGTTTGCAGACTGGTTCATCACCGGCGCGTTCCCCTTGGCCTGCCATGTAGCGGAAGATGGCGACGCGCTGGTCGGCTTCCAATCGCTCAGCACCTTCGGCGACCCGCCAAAGGGATGGGCTGACATCGCCACCTTCGCGCGCCTGAACCCAAAGACGAAAGGCGTCGGCAGCGCGCTCTTCCCGGCAACACGCAAGGCGGCGGAAGAGTTGGGCCTCGCCGTCATCAACGCCACCATCCGGGCGGACAATGTCAGCGGGCTGGCTTATTATGAGAAGATGGGGTTTGAGACCTATGACAGGGTGGTTCAGGTGCCGCTGGCGGATGGGACGTTGGTGGACAGGGTGAAGAAGCGGTTTGCGGTGCGGGGATGAGGGGGGCCAGATGATGGGGTGGAGGTGACGCGGCCCCGCGTGTTGCATAGTTCAAAAATTTCGCTCGGAATGTGGCAGCGCGCTGCGTGTATCCCTTGCACGATGTTTAAATGCCTCCTCTCCAGCGTATCAGGAAGGAGTTGATATGCTGCGATGGCCGTGGAAGAAGGCGCCGGAGCCACAATGTGTATCGGACATCCGTAAACTCGTCTATGAAGCCTGGCTTCATTCCACGAGAGCGGGTGCATTGATCGAAGCAACCGAGCCAGCTCTCCCCCTCAAAAGATGAAGTCGGATGCATCGATATCGGCCTTCTGGGTGTCGCGGAGCGTGATGTGGTCGCCGTCCAGCAGCGTCAGCATCACGTCGTTGCCGGATTGGACGATATGGCCCTTGAGGTCGGAAAAATCTTCGATGCCCTTGTAGTTCGCCAGGTTGATCGCATCCTCGCCGTCGTGGAAATCGGTGATCACGTCGTGGCCGGAATGGTTCTTGAAGATGAAGATATCGCCCGTGTCGCTCATCGAAATCACGGTGTCGTCGCCGGTGAGCACGTCGTTGCCACGGCCGCCGGTGATGGCATCGCTGCCGAAAAGACCGATGATCCGGTTGTTGCCTGCATTGCCCGTTAGCGTCGAGCCGAAATCGTTGCCGATCAGCTTGGTATTGTGCTTGCCGGTCAGCGTCGCTTCGTCCTGATAGTCGCCGAGCGTCCAGGAGACGGCGGAATAGATCCGGTCATAGCCGCCCAAGCTGTCCTCGTAGATCTTGGTGTGGATGTCATCGACATAGTAGCGGTCATCGCCGCCACCGCCATTGATGATGCCGTTCACATGCCCGCCCTTGCTGCGGAAGATGTCGTCGCCACCACCGAGACTGACGGCGCCGTTCAGCGTGCCGCTGTTGATCACGGTGTCGGTCACGGCGCTGCCGAAATAGGCCTGCTGCAGTCCGGTGATCGAGCCGGAATTGACCAGCTTTCCCCCGCCGCCGACGGCGTCGACGCCGACAGTGGCTGCGACGATCTCGCCGTTATTGGTCATGGTCACGTCCGCCTTGGTGATTATGATGCCGCTGCCGTTGGCGGCGGAGATCAGGCCATTATTGGCCATTGTCGCGCCGGCGCTGTCGAGGTGCACGGCGATCGCACCATTGGCGCTGACACTGAGCGTACCGTTGTTGGTGAGTTGGGCGGCGTCGCCGCTGACGGCGATGGCCGCATTGCTCGCATTGATAAAGCCGGCTTCACCGATGGTGATGGAATTGGCGACGTTCTGGCCGTAGCTCACGGAAAGTCCGACATTGGCACCTCGGATCGCGCCGTCGATGACAAATGACCGGTTACCGGCCTCCATGCCGGAGGCGTCGATGCCGGCGCCCGAGGCGACGACGATGTTCTTGCCGGCCTGCAGCAGATAGGTGGTGTCGGCCTGGCCCGCGATATAGGTGCTGGCCTGGTCTCCGATTTTGACAGTAGGCATGGCGATCTCCAAATTGCTGGATAGGTTATGGGGTTCCTTTTTCATTGGGACTGTTTCAGGAGGTTTTCTGCGCGGGCGGGATTTTGTTTCAGTTGTTTCAGGGGGGCACGCGGCGGCGGTCTTAGAGTGTGGGCTCGCGGTGGTCGGGTGCATGACCTGATGCGCCAGTGCCTGGCCGCCATCGCGGGTGGGTGGGTAGAGATGCAATCTTAGAGGGAAGTGTGTGGGTGCCGCATCATTCTCCCGCTTGAGGGCAGATGCCCGCCTTCGATAAACTCAGGAGGGCAGAGGGAGGTAATACCGGCCGCGTTGGCGTCCTCAGCGCACGCAGAAACAGCACGTTCTGCGCAAGCATGCCGAAGGACACCATGATCGCCGGCAACCATGCCGCAAGCGAGAACCTGGCCGCGACCGGCCGCGGCGCCGACGGTGCCGTCAAGTGCAAGGCAAACAGCGTGGCCGCTCCGACAGTGTAGATGATCGCGGAAAACTGAAAGACCGGTATGCTTCCTGAGATCACCGCAAACAGCGGCCACAGCGCCCAGAGCGGGATCGCCGACAACCCGACAAGCGTCCACAGCGCCTTGGGCCCTGGCGCCATGGAGGCAGAATTGTCTCCGGGCAGCAACATCAGCACAGGCGAATTCACCGTGGCACTCCGTTTGATACGCTGACCTTATGAGATTCTTGCTCCATGGTGGCCGTCTCGCGGCGGCAGGATTGCGACGCAAGGGGGGGCCGGCGGGCGGGAAGACACGGTGATTGACGCTGTGTTCAATCGGTTGCGGTGGCTCCGGCGCATTGCCTGTGCTATTGGCCGCTCTCCAACGGAGCCTGGTGAGAACTTGCTGTCACTCGATGTCGTCATCGCATTGGCCGCCACGGCGACAATTCTTGCCTGGGTGCCTGGCCCCGACAATCTGTGCGTGCTGATGCAATCGGCGATCCATGGTCGCGGCGTCGGCCTTTCCGTAACGGCAGGACTCTGCGTCGGGCTCGTCTTTCATACCATCGCAGTGTCGCTCGGCGTTGCCGCGATCTTCCAGACGTCGCAATTTGCTTTTGACGCCTTGAAGTTTGTCGGTGCCGCCTATCTGATCTATCTTGCCTACAAAGCCTTTCGGGCAGGGCCGGAGCGGCTGGCAAGCGGAGCGATGAAAGCCAAGCCGGTGTGGCAGATGATGCTGCGCGGCGTGGTCATGAATATCACCAACCCGAAGGTGGCGATCTTCTTCCTGGCCTTCCTGCCGCAATTCACTTCTCCCGGCAGCGGCAGCATCGTGCTGCAGATGCTGCAACTCGGCGGCATATTCATCCTCTCCACCTTTGTGTCCTTCGCGACCATTTTGCTGCTGGCCGGCTCGATCAGCCATTGGCTGAAGCGGTCGGATAGGGGTCAGGTCATCCTCAATCGCATTGCGGGCTTCGTGTTCGCCGGACTGGCCGCGAAGCTCGCGACCGCGCATCGGTGAAACGGGCGGGCGATTGGAGCTGGGGGAACTCGCTCGGCTCAAGTGCTCACAGTGGGGCTATCGCCGGTGGCTAAGACCCTCTCTGGCCTGCCGGCGTTTGCGACAACCTGACGTTAACAGCAGTTTTCGCCAATCCGCAGCCTCACGCCATCACCCCAAGCGCTTCTCGAAAAACACCCGATTGAACCCATCCTCCGACCGCCGGTCCACCTCCCGGTAGCCAAGCCGCGGATAGATCGACAGGTTCTCCGTCATCTTTTCATTGGTGTAGAGATGCACTCCGCGAAAACCCAGGCGAACGGCCTCGGCTTCACAGAACTGGATCAGGGATTTGCCCACGCCGCGGCCGGCGGCGGCGGGGTCGACGGCGACGTTTTCCAGGAACATCTGGCCGTCCTTCGGGAAGAAGACGATGAAACCTTGCAAGCCATCGGCGTCGTCGACGGCGATATGGATCTCGCCCGCGGCGATCTGCGCGGCAAAATCGGCGAGCATCGGGGCCGGCTTGCGGCCGATGGCGGCGATATAGCGGCTATAGGCGCTTTCGGCGCAGGCGCGCACGCGCGCTTCGTCGGCCTCGACGGCTTTCCTGATCATCGTCTCATCCTCAGGCATATCCGCGGCGAGCAGAGCATGGGGTGGGGGCTATGGCAAGCGTACAATTGGGCATTTTGCCGCTGAGGACACACCCAAAAATAGTCAAACGCCAACCACAACGATCTGCTATCCCGCGGTGGCGAGATTTGCCGGCAGATGAAATGATCGACCCGGCCTGACCGGGCGTCTCCGCCGCCCGGCCGGAATGCTCGTAATGCCTGAAGACAGACCCGAGCAGGATGCGCCATGTCCCATACGCCTTATGCCGAAACCCTGGTCAACACCTATACGACGGCGAGCCAGTCTCCCGGCGCTGTGCTGTCGCTTTCCGATGGCGGCTGGGTGGTGATATGGAACAGCTACGGCCAGGACGGCGATGGTTATGGCGTCTACCAGCAGGTCTACAATGCCGATGGCACGGCGCAGGGCGGCGAGGTGCCGGTCAACACCCATACGACGGGCGATCAATATTCGATTTCAGCCACCTCGCTTTCCGATGGCGGCTGGGTGGTGAAATGGGAGAGCGTCGGCCAGGACGGCGACGGCCGCGGCGTGTACCTGCAACGCTATGACGCCGAAGGTGTTGCGGTGGGCGAAGAGGTGCCGGTCAACAGCTATACGACGGGCGATCAGTCCGACTCGACGCTGACGGCGCTTTCCGGCGGCGGCTGGGTCGTGACGTGGGATAGCGCGGGACAGGATGGCGATAGCGACGGCATCTTCCAGCAGCGCTACAATGCCGATGGCATAAAGTCAGGCGGCGAGACCCAGGTCAATACCTATACGACGGGCTATCAGGTTGACCCCCAGATCGCAGCGCTTGCCGGTGGCGGCTGGGTGGTGGCCTGGACATCGCAGAACCAGGATGGCAGCGGCCAGGGTGTCTTCCAGCAGGCCTATCATGCCGACGGCACGACGGACGGCGGCGAAACCCAGGTCAACACCTATACGACGGGCGACCAGAGCGGCAACGTCTCCCTGACCGCGCTTGCCGATGGCGGCTGGGTCGTCAACTGGAATTCCAACGGCCAGGACGGCAGTGGCTATGGCCTTTATCAGCAGCGCTACAACGCTGACGATGAGGCAGTCGGCGGCGAGGTGCAGGTCAATACGACGACGGCGGGCTATCAGTACCAGACGGGATCCGGCCTGACCACCGCGCTTGCCGGCGGGGGCTGGGTGGTGACATGGCTGTCGGGCGTAGGAAATGACTTCTATCAGCGGGCCTATGATGCCGACGGCACAGCGCTGGGCGGCGAAACCCATGTCAATACGACCAGCCCGACAACCGGCCTACGTCCCGAGAACGTCATCGCGCTTTCGGATGGCGGCTGGGTGCAGGTCTGGATGTCCTACGGCCCTGATGGCGATGGCTACGGTGTCTACCAGCAGGCTTATAATGCCGATGGCACGGCCGAGGGCAGCGAAATACGGGTCAACACCTATACGACGGGCAATCAATTCCTCGCCAGCGCCGCAGCGCTTGACGATGGCGGCTGGGTGGTGAGCTGGTATTCCGTGGGCCAGGACGGTGATGGCGGCGGCGTGTACCAGCAGCGCTACGATGCCGAGGGCCAAGTCTACGGCACCAACCATGCGCCGACGGCGGCGGATGGGACCATCGCCGAACTCAAGAACGGCAGCTACTCTTTCTCGAAAAGCACATTCGGCTTTTCCGACGGCACGGATGGCGATCATCTCGCCTCCGTGACGATGACCGCCTTGCCTTCGGCCGGCAAACTGCTGCTCGACGGTGATGCGGTCACGGATGGCGAGACCATTTCCGCCAGTGATCTCGCCCACCTCGTCTGGCAAGCGGGTCGGCACGCGCGCTCGGTGAGCATCGGCTTTACGG
>NZ_JBFUFF010000099.1:0-23650 GCF_056403555.1 Rhizobium sp. P2_G2 | reverse complement strand
GCCCAGGACACGCCGGAAGCCGCAAGTACTCAGTGGCGTAGCGTCGCCGATCAGATCCGGCCGAAAGTGCCAAAGCTCGCAAATCTCATGGACAATGCCGAAGAAGACGTGCTCGCCTACATGACCTTCCCGAAACAGCATTGGACCAAGCTTCACAGCACCAATCCCATCGAACGCCTCAACGGTGAGATCAAGCGCCGCACAGACGTCGTCGGCATCTTTCCCAACGATGACGCCATCGTCAGGCTCGTCGGTGCACTGCTGCTCGAACAGAACGACGAATGGGCTGTTCAGCGATCCCGTTACATGACCCTTGAGACCATCGCACAAATGAGCGATGATCCGTTAATCAGCCTGCCCGCTGCGGCTCGCTGACCCATTCCCGGCTCAGCCGGAAAGCACGGCGATCACCGAGCCGAGCTACACCACTCCCAGAGACGCGATCTCTCCGGCAAATCCGGCGCGGTTCACTATCGATTTTTCACCGCATCCGGATGCGCATCGCGAAACGCAGCCAATTCCCCACACACAGCATCGATTGCGACAATCCTCAGCAAGCCGCCGAAATCCACACCCCATCGGCGAGCATTGTAGACCTGCGGCACCAGACACAGATCAGCCATCGTCGGCACCTGTCCATGACAGAACGGCCCATCACTCCCCACCAGCATCGCTTCGAGGTTCGCCAGCCCCCTGGATATAAAATGCCGCATCCACTCCTCGCGCGAGGCCTCGTTGCTCGTGATCTGCACGACATGCCCCGCGACGAGCGGGTTGCAGATCGGGTGGATGTCCATCGCCACCGCATGAGCGAGCGAGCGGACGCGGTGGCGGCCGATGGGGTCGCGCGGCAGCAGGCCGGTGCCGGGGTGGGTCTCGTCGAGATATTCCATGATCGCCAGCGATTGCGTCATGTTCATGCCGTCGAGCACCAGAGTGGGGACCAGTCCTTGCGGATTGACGGCAAGATAGGCCGGCTGCCGGTGGTCGCCGGCAAGCAGGTCGATGTTGTGGGTTGTGTAGGGAATGCCCAGCAGGTTCAGGGCGATCCGGAGGCGGTAGCAGGCAGAGGAGCGCCAGTAGTCGTAGAGGATTGCGTCGGTCATCTGCCTGGACCCTGATATTTTTCCACGGTCTGCTCGATCGCGCCGAAAATCGAGCGGCCGTCCCGGCCGTTCATCTCGATTCGCACCTGGTCGCCGAATGTCATGAACGGGGTTTTGGCGCTGCCGCTTTCGATGATCTCCACCATCCGGAGCTCGGCGATGCAGGAATAGCCGGCGCCACCCTGGTCGATCGGCTTGCCGGGGCCGCCTGCCATCTTGTTCGACACCGTGCCGGAGCCGACGATCGAGCCTGCGGCAAGGTTGCGGGTCTTTGCTGCGTGCGCGACCAGTTGGCCGAAATCGAAGGTCATGTCGATGCCGGCATTCGGCTTGCCGAACGGCTTGCCGTTCAGCGTGACCAGCAGCGGAAGATGCAGTCTGCCGCCGTCCCAGGCATCTCCCAATTCGTCCGGCGTGACGGCAACGGGGGAGAAGGCGGAAGCGGGTTTGGATTGGAAGAAGCCGAACCCCTTGGCGAGTTCGGCCGGAATCAGGTTGCGGAGCGAGACGTCGTTGACCAGCATCAGCAGGCGGATTGCCTCCCGGGCGGTTTCTGCGCTTGCGCCCATCGGCACGTCGTCGACGATGACGGCGACTTCGCCTTCCATGTCGATGCCGAACGCCTCGTCGGCCATGAGGATGGGCTCACGCGGCGCCAGAAAACCGTCGGAGCCGCCCTGATAGATCAGCGGATCGGTCCAGAAGCTTGCCGGCATTTCGGCATTGCGGGCTTTGCGGACCAGTTCGACATGGTTCACATAGGCCGAACCGTCGGCCCATTGATAGGCGCGGGGAAGTGGCGAGGCAGCCTCGTGTTCGTGGAACCGTTTGGTCGGCTGGGCGCCGGTTTCGACGCCTTCGGCAATGCGGGCAAGCCGGGGCGCCACATGCGCCCAATCGTCCAGCGCCGCCTGCAGCGTGCGAGCGACATGGCCGACCTCGGTGTAGCGGGTGAGGTCCCGAGAGACGACGACGAGCTGGCCGTCCCGGGTGGAGTCTTTCAATGTCGCGAGCTTCATGATGCGATCCGGATGCGTATGGGTTTATTTGATGCCGGGCGTGCCGTCGAATTTGCGGTCGAGATCGTCCCAGCATTCGAGATAATTGTCCTGCAGCGTCTCGGTCTCGGCGGCAAAGCGGGTCACCTGCTGCGGAAAGCGGGTCTCGAACATGAAAGCCATCGTGCTGTCGAGTTTCACCGGCTTCAGCTCCGTATTCGCCGCCTTCTCGAAACCCAGCGCGTCCGGTCCGTGCGGCAGCATCATATTGTGCAGGCTCATGCCGCCGGGAACGAAGCCTTCTTCCTTGGCGTCGTAGCGGCCGTGGATGAGGCCCATGAACTCGCTCATGATGTTGCGATGATACCAGGGCGGCCTGAACGTGTGTTCGGCCACCAGCCAACGCGGCGGGAAGATGACGAAATCGACATTGGCGGTGCCAGCTTCGCCGCTCGGCGCGGTCAGCACGGTGAAGATCGACGGATCGGGGTGATCGAAGAGGATGGCGCCGACGGGCGAAAAGGTGCGCAGGTCATATTTGAACGGCGTGTAATTGCCGTGCCAAGCGACGACATCGAGCGGCGAATGGCCGATCTCGGTCAGGTAGAACCGGCCGCACCATTTCACATGCACCCGGCAGGGCGTTTCCTTGTCTTCGAAGGCAGCGGTCGGGGTCTTGAAGTCGCGCGGATTGGCGAGGCAGTTTGCCCCGATCGGGCCGCGATCCGGCAGGGTGAATTTCGCGCCGTAATTCTCGCAGATATAGCCGCGGCAAATCTCGTCGCCGTCGCTGCGCAAGACCTTGAACATCATGCCGCGCGGGATCAGGCAGACCTCATTCGGCTCGACCGTCATCATGCCCATTTCGGTGAACACCAGGATCGTGCCAAGTTGCGGCACGACGAGCAATTCGCCATCGGCGTTGAAGACATAGTCATCGACCATGTCGGCATTGAAGGCATAGGCATGCGCCGCCATGCCGGCCTGGGTCATCACGTCGCCAGCCGCCGTCATGGTGCGGATACCGCTGAGGAAATCGGTGTTGGGCGCCGGGGCGGGAAGCGGGTTCCAGCGCAACTGGCCGAGCGGCAGCGAGTGCTCCCCGAGGCAAGGCGCGGATTTCCAAAACGGATAGGTCGTGTTTGAAAAGCGCCGCGTGTGGCGGACGCTGGGGCGGATCCTGTAGAGCCAGGAGCGTTCGTTGGTGCCACGCGGCGCGGTGAAGGGCGAGCCGGACAGTTGCTCGGCATAAAGGCCGTAATTGCATTTTTGCGGGCTGTTTTGCCCTTGCGGCAGGGCGCCGGGGAGGGCTTCGGTCTCAAAGTCGTTGCCGAAACCGGGCATGTATTTGAGATCGACGGCGGCCACGCCTGCGGACGCGTCCGTGTTCGGCACTATCTGGTCCATCGGTCTTTCCTCCCCGAAGTGGAGCCCCGCGGTGACGCGGGGCTTTCGATGCTCATTCGGCGGCGGCGACCTTGATGACGCCGCGCTTGATCTGGTCGGCTTCGATCGACTCGAACAAAGCGCGGAAATTGCCTTCGCCAAATCCTTCGTCGCCCTTGCGCTGGATGAACTCGAAGAAGATCGGGCCGATCACCGTCTTCGAGAAGATCTGCAGCAGGATCTTCGTCATCCCGCCATTTACGACGCCTTCGCCGTCGATCAGGATGYCATGCTTCTTCATCCGGTCAATGGGCTCGTCATGACCATTCACGCGGCTGAACGACATGTCGTAATAGGTTTCCGGCGGGCCGGGCATGAATTTCAGGCCATTGTCGGCCAGCCGGTCGGTTGCGGGATAGATGTCATCCGTGCCGACGGCGATATGCTGGATGCCTTCGCCCTTGTATTTCCTCAGGAATTCCTCGATCTGGCTGGTGTCGTCCTTGGATTCGTTGAGCGGAATGCGGATCTTGCCGCAGGGCGAAGTGATGGCGCGGCTCGTCAGACCGGTGATGCGGCCATCGATGTCGAAGAAGTGGATCTGCTTGAAGTTGAAGAGGGTGCGGTAAAAATCCCACCACTTGTCCATATTGCCGCGATAGACATTGTGGGTCAGGTGGTCGAGATAGTAGAAGCCGACGCCTGCCGGACGGGGATCGCGCTCGCCGAGCCATTCGAACTTGCGGTCGTAGGCCGAACCCTTGGCGCCATAGGTCTCGATGAAATAGAGCAGCGAGCCGCCGATGCCGACGATGGCCGGCACGTCCAGCGTCTTATCCTGCCCTTCATAGGGCGTGGCGCCATTGGCGACTGCGTGCTCGAAAGCATGCTTGGCGTCGACGACGCGCCAGGCCATGGACGGCGCGCAGGGGCCGTGCTGTTCGACAAAGCGCCGGGCATGGCTGCCGGGCTCGGCGTTCAGGACATAGTTGATGTCGCCCTGGCGCCAGACGGTGATGTCCCTGGTTCTGTGCCTGGCCACGGCGCTGTAGCCCATGCGCTTGAACAGCTCACGCAGCTTTTCGGGTTCCTCGTGGGAGAACTCGACGAATTCGAAGCCGTCCGTGCCGGCCGGATTGTCGGCGGTGATTTCTGCCGGGGGTGCGTCGTGCGGGAAAGGACCCATTGTCTCCTCCTTGGGATCGTGACTATGCACAATATGCGCTAATTCACATGCAATGTGCTTGCATTTATGATCACCTCAGCGCATTGTTTGCACGAACCGTGCGGCTTTATGGGATTTTATGCATTGTCTGAGCAGCTTGACAGCTTCGACCTTCACCTCCTGGATAAATTGCAGCGCGACGGCAGGCTGACGAACAATGAGTTGGGCGACCTGATCGCGCTTTCGCCGTCGCAATGCTCGCGCCGCCGCACGCGGCTTGAAGCGGATGGTTATATCCGCGGCTACCAGGCGGTGCTGGATCGGCGAAAGCTCGGCATCGAGATGCTGGTGGTGATTTCCGTCACGCTCGCCACCCACAACAGGGACAATGCGCGCCGGTTCGCGCAACTGGTCAATGGATTGCCGGAGGTGCTCGAAGCCTATGCGCTGACCGGCGATATGGACTATCACCTGAAAGTCGCCATTCGCGGGCTTGAGGACCTGTCCCGGTTTGTCAACGATATCCTTCTGCCGCATGACTCAGTGCAGCATGTGAAGACGTCGATTGTGTTGGATACGCTGAAGTCATTCGAGGGGCTGCCGCTGGGGTCGTTGGGGTAGGGTGCCGTGCTCGGTGCGCACACGCGAGGTCGACCGAAGGCGATCGTATAATAGTAAGACCCTCTCTGGCCTGACGGCGTTCGTCGCTGAAATCGATCCACTGGATCGATTTCTCCGCTTCGCGGACCGCTCCTTACCCCCCACAAGGGGGGAGAAGACTCGCGGCACGCTTCGAGCCTCACCTGTGGCACCGGAGGTGCGGCTGGGTTAAGTCCCTCCCCCTTGTGGGGAGGGGTTGGGGAGGGGTCTTTGCGTCACCTTCAATTGCCCCGGAAGGGAGCCGGCTCAATCCGCCGCGCCCGCCATCGAAAGCACGTTCAGCGCAGACTTAAGGTGAGGAAGATCGAACATTCGACCGCCGATCTCAATAACGCCGGCGCCTGGATTCGCCTGGAACGCTTCGACCACCTGTCTCGCCCGCGCGACTTCGGCCTCGTCAGGGGTAAATGCCTGATTGATGACCGGGACCTGGCTTGGATGGATCGCCATCATTCCCGAAAAACCGTCACGGCGGCCGCGTGAGGCGCAGGCGCGAAAACCGTTCTCGTCGCGGAAATCCGGATAGACGGTCTCGATTGCCGGCACACGCGCCGCATGGGCGCCGAACAGGGTGAGGGAGCGCACGACCTCGTAGGGCGTGGTGTATCGACCGTCCGCCTCTCGGGACGCGGTCGCTCCGATTGCGGCGGGCAGGTCCTCGGCGCCCCAGGTGAGGCCGCAGATCAAGGCGGAGACGTCGGCGTAAGTGCCAAGTTTGAAGACGGCGGCGGGTGTCTCTGTTGCAATCGGCAGGATCGGCAGCGATCCCAGGCCCAGTGCTGCGAGCCTATGCGAAAGCGTCGTCACCGTCTCCGCGCCTTCGCATTTCGGCAGCATGACACCGTCGGGTTTTGCGGCTCGCACCGCTTCGAGGTCATCTGCGAGATGCCCGCTGTCGATGGGGTTGATCCTGATGAACATGGCGGCCGGCATGCTCCGAGAGAGAGCGTGGCCGGCAAGCGCATCGCGGGCCCTTGGCTTGTTCTGGAGCGAAACAGAATCTTCCAGGTCGATGATGAAGACGTCCGCGCCGGATGTCGCAGCCTTTTCGAACCGTTCGGGGCGGTCGCCGGGAACGAAGAGCAGCGAGCGCATTCTCATTGGGGCTTCCTCTTCATCAACGCGGTTCGCAGGCATTGGCAGACCACCTCGCCGCGCTGGTTGAGCGTTGTGTGCTTGAAGGTGACGATACCTGCGTCCGGCCGCGAATTGGATGGCCGGAGTTCTACCACTTCGGTCTCGGTATGCAGCGTGTCGCCAACGAAGACGGGTTTTGGCATGACCACCTTGTCGTAACCGAGATTGGCGACGAGCGTGCCGAGCGTGGTGTCGCCGACGGACAGGCCGACCGTAAGACCAAAGGTGAATATGCCATTGACGACGATGCGGCCGAACTCGGTTGCCGCGGCGTATTCGGCGTCGAGATGCAGCGGCTGCGGATTGTGCGATAGGGTGGTGAACAGGAGGTTGTCGGTCTCGGTAACGGTGCGGCGGAGTCCGTGGACGATTTTGTCACCCACCGTCCATTCATCGAAGAACCTTCCAGCCATCAATGCTCTCCCTTGCCGACCACCACGGTCAACTGGCCTTCCGAAACCTTGTCCCCGGTCGCCACCGCGACCTGCTCCACGACACCGTCAAACGGTGCCCGCAGCGTGTGCTCCATCTTCATCGCTTCGACGACGACAAGGCGGTCGCCCTTGGCAACTTTCTGATCGCGCGCGACGTCGACGACGGTGATCATGCCGGGCATGGGCGACAAGACCGAGCCGTCGGAGGAGCCGCCCGAGGCTTGGCCGGCCTCGGTGAAGGGTACRCCGATTTGCCAGGCGTTTCCGCGTTCGAACATGACGTGGCGACCATCGATAACCGCTGATGTCGCTGCTGCCGTCCCGGCGCCGTCCCCCCATCGCGCCCGACCACCTATGGTCACTCTGGCCCGCAGATCAGGCACGGCATCGACGCGGAAGCCCGAAAGAGCGTCCCAAGGATCGGGACGAGAAGAGGAAGCCAATGTCACGACGGCGCGAGCGGCAGACAGGTCATCAGGCTCCGTGGGGACGAGGTCAGCCCCCTTGCGTTCCAGGAAGCCGGTGTCCACTGCACCGGACAGGAAATCTGGATCGGCTGCGATCCGTGCCAACAGGTTGGCATTGGATTTCACCGGCCAGATTTCGACTTGCTCGCAGGCTGCAGCCAGGCGATTGAGCGCCGATGTCCGATCGCCTGCGTAAGCGATCAGTTTCGCAATCATCGGATCATAGTAAGGCGTGATCTCGTTGCCTTCCTCGACGCCGCTGTCGACGCGGATGGATCGGGGCAGGCGCAGGTGTGTCAATGTCCCGGTCGACGGCAAATATCCGACCGCGGGATTTTCGGCATAGAGGCGGCCTTCGACGGCGCAGCCGTTCAGCCGAATCTGATCCTGTGTCTTGGGCAAAGGTTTGCCTGCGGCGACCTCAAGCTGCCAGCGGACAAGGTCCTGTCCGGTCACGGCTTCCGTTACGGGATGCTCAACCTGCAGCCTCGTGTTCATCTCCATGAACCAGATGCGGTCGGCGCGCAGGCCCTGCGAGGAATCGGCGATGAATTCCACGGTTCCCGCGCCGACATAGGAGACGGCTTGTGCGGCGCGAACGGCGGCACCGCAGATGGCTTGCCGCGTGGCTTCGTCCATGCCGGGAGCGGGTGCTTCCTCTATTACCTTCTGGTGACGTCGCTGGACGGAGCAATCGCGTTCGAAGAGGTGAACGCAGTTGCCCAGCGTGTCGGCGAAGACCTGGACCTCGATATGGCGCGGGTTGAGGATATATTTCTCGATCAGCACCCGGTCATCGCCGAACGAGGCCTTGGCTTCGCGCTGGCATGATTGCAATGCTTCGGCGAAGTCTTCCCGGGCTTCGACGCGGCGCATGCCCTTGCCGCCGCCACCGGCGACCGCCTTGATCAGCACCGGATAGCCGATGGCACCCGCCTCGCGTTCGAGTGTTTTGAGCGACTGATCCTCACCCATATAGCCGGGGGTGACCGGGACGCTGGCCTCCTGCATCAGCCGCTTGGCGGCATCCTTGAGGCCCATGGCGCGGATCGCATGCGGCGGCGCGCCGACCCAGATGATGCCTGCAGCCTGGACTGCCTCGGCGAATTCGGCATTTTCGGAAAGAAACCCGTATCCCGGATGGATCGCCGCAGCTCCGGTCGTGCGGGCCGCGTCGATGATTTTCTCTTGCGACAGGTAGCTGTCGCGTGCTGCGGCTCCGCCAAGCGCGAAAGCTTCGTCGGCCTCGCGGACGAAAGGCAGGCCGGCATCGGCGTCGGAATAGACCGCGATCGTGCGGATGCCCATGGCGCGGGCGGTGCGGATGATGCGCCGGGCGATCTCGCCGCGATTGGCTATGAGAAGGCTTTCCATCATCGGCCTACATCCTGAAAATGCCGAAGCGGGGCGAGGGCGGTATCGGGGCGTTCAGCGCCGCCGAGAATGCCAGGCCAAGAACGTCGCGGGTCTGGATCGGATCGATAATGCCATCGTCCCACAGTCGCGCCGTGGCAAAATACGGGTTGCCCTCCGTCTCGTATTTCTCCCGGATCGGGCTCTTGAACGCGTCCTCGTCTTCGGCGGACCATGTCTCGCCCTTGGCTTCCATACCGTCCCGTTTGATGGTGGCGAGAACCGACGCGGCCTGTTCGCCGCCCATGACGCTGATGCGGCTGTTCGGCCAGGCGAAGAGGAATCTGGGGCGATAGGCGCGGCCACCCATGCCGTAATTGCCCGCGCCAAAACTGCCGCCGATGAGGATGGTAACCTTGGGCACGCTCGCCGTGGCGACGGCGGTGACGAGTTTTGCTCCATCCTTGGCGATGCCGCCGGCCTCATATTTGCCGCCGACCATGAAGCCGGAAATGTTTTGCAGGAAGAGCAGGGGAATGCGCCGCTGGCAGGCGAGTTCGATGAAATGCGCGCCCTTCAGCGCGCTTTCCGAAAACAGCACGCCATTGTTGGCGAGGATGGCGACCGGAATGCCCCAGATGCGGGCGAAGCCGCAGACCAGCGTCGTGCCGTAGAGCGACTTGAACTCATGCAATTCCGATCCGTCGACGATACGGCCGATGATCTCGCGGACATCGTAAGGGGAACGGACATCGGACGGGATGATGCCATAGAGCTCGGAAGGGTCGAGCACCGGCGGGCGCGGCGGCGCCAAGTCAACGTCTGGTGACTTGACCGTGTTCAGCGTCTTGACGATGTCGCGGACGATAAGCAGCGCGTGTTCGTCATTGTCGGCGACATGATCGACAACACCCGACCTGCGGCCGTGTGTCTCCGCTCCGCCAAGCTCTTCGGCCGAGATGATTTCACCCGTCGCCGCTTTGACCAATGGCGGTCCGGCCAGGAAGATCGTTCCCTGATTGCGGACGATGACCGTCTCGTCGGACATGGCTGGCACATAGGCGCCGCCCGCCGTGCAGCTGCCCATGACGCAAGCGATCTGGGGAATACCTTGCGACGACATCTGCGCTTGATTGTAGAAGATTGCGCCGAAATGGTCACGATCCGGAAAGACCTCGGCCTGATGCGGCAGGTTGGCGCCGCCGCTGTCGACGAGGTAGATGCAGGGAAGGTTGTTCTGCAGAGCGATCTCCTGCGCCCGCAGATGTTTTTTCACCGTCATCGGGAAATAGGCGCCGCCTTTCACCGTGGCGTCATTGGCGACGATCATGACCTCCCGTCCGGCGACGCGGCCGATCCCGGCCGCCACACCCGCGCTAGGCGCCTCGCCATCATACATGCCGTTCGCCGCCAGTGGCGCGACTTCGAGAAACGGACTGCCGATATCGAGCAGGGCCTGGACGCGATCGCGCGGCAGCATCTTGCCCTTGGATGTATGCCGCGCTGCAGCCTTCTCGCCGCCGCCACGGCGGGCGAAAGCGACATTATCTGCGAGCTCCCGGGCGAGTTTGAGATTCAGTTCGCGGTTTTCCGCATAAGTACCGCCGGAGGTGTCGAGCGCCGATGGGATCACTGTCATAGGCTGAGCAACTCCCGGCCGATCAGATACCGGCGGATTTCATTGGTCCCGGCACCGATGTCGTAGAGCTTGGCATCGCGGGCGAACCTCTCGACAGGCCATTCCTTGGTGTAACCAGCACCACCGAGGGCCTGCACGGCCTCGAGCGACACCGTCACCGCATTCTGGCTGGCGAGCAGGATCGCGGCCGCGGCATCGGTGCGGGTCGTACGACCCTCGTCGCAGGCCTTGGCGACCGAGTAGACGTAGGACCGCGCCGAATTGAGCGCGACATACATGTCGGCGACCTTGGCCTGCATCAGCTGGAATTCGCCGATCGGTTTGCCGAACTGCTTGCGCTCGCGCAGATAAGGTAGCACGACATCGAGGCAGGCCTGCATGATCCCCAAAGGCCCGCCCGCAAGAACAGCCCGTTCGTAATCGAGGCCGGACATCAGGATGCGGACGCCTTCGCCTTCCTTGCCCATCAGTTGCTCAGCCGGGATTTCGCAATTCTGGAACACCAGTTCGGCGGTGTCGCTGCCGCGCATGCCCATCTTGTTGAGCTTCTTCGAGACCGTGAAACCCGGCATGCCCTTCTCGACGAGGAAAGCGGAAATGCCCTTCGGCCCAGCATCGGGGTCGGTTTTTGCGTAGACCACCACGACGTCGGCATGCGGGGCGTTGGTGATCCAGAATTTCGTGCCATCCAGCACATAGCGGTCGCCCTTGCGGACAGCCTTGAGGCGCATGGAGACGACGTCGGAGCCGGAACCTGCTTCCGACATGGCCAGCGAGCCGACATGCTCRCCACTGATGAGTTTCGGCAGATATTTGCGCTTCTGCTCGGCATTGCCCCAGCGCCGGATCTGGTTGACGCAGAGGTTCGAATGCGCGCCATAGCTCAGCCCGACCGAGGCCGATGCTCTCGACACTTCCTCCATCGCAACGACGTGGTGGAGGTAGCCCAATCCCGAACCGCCGAACTCTTCTTCGACGGTGATGCCATGCAGACCGAGTGCGCCCATTTCCGGCCAGAGCTGGCGGGGGAACGTGTTGGTCTCGTCGACCTCGGCAGCGATCGGCGCGATACGGTCCGAGGCGAACCGCGCCGTCATATCCCGGATCGCTTCGGCTGTGTCTCCCAGTGAGAAGTCGAACATGATTCCTCCGTCAGATGTGTATAGCATGGCCGAGCGCCTTGAGCGCGGCTTCGTGAAAAGCTTCGCCCAGCGTCGGATGCGCGTGGATGATACCGGCAATGTCGTCGAGCGTCGCCTGCATCTCGATCGCGTTTGTGAATGCCGCCGCCAGTTCCGAAATATTCTTGCCGACCGCCTGGACGCCGAGGATTCGCCTGGAGTGTTTGTCGGCGACGACGCGGACAAACCCGCCATCTTCGCCGGCCTCCATCGACAAGGCCCTGCCATTGGCTGCATAGGGGAATGATGCGACGATCGCCTGTTGCTGATCAAGATCAGCCGGGGCGGCGCCGACGCTCACCACTTCCGGCTCGGTGAAGCAGACCGCCGGAATGGCGAACGGCGCGAACCGCCTGCGCTTGCCGGCAATGATCTCGGCGACCATTTCGCCCTGGGCCGAGGCCTTGTGCGCCAGCATCGGCTCGCCGACGAGGTCTCCAATCGCCCAGACATTCTTCATCGACGTGGCGCAATGTTCGTCCACCGCKACAAACGGTCCGCGACGGTTCAGTACCAGGTTTTCGATGCCCCAACCATCGACCAACGGCTTGCGCCCGACAGCGACCAGAACTTTGTCCGCCGGAATTTCCGACCGCTGGCCCTCCGCGCTTTCGACCACGATCGCGTTGCCGTGCTCGGTCAAGCCCTTGGCCGACGCACCGAGATAGAGCTCGACGCCGTTGGCGCGCAGCCACTTGTCGACGGGTGCGGAGATCGTGTCGTCATAGAGGGGAAGCACTTTCTGCTGCTGCTCGATGACACTGACCTTGGCACCGAACTTGCGGACGGCAATGCCTAGTTCAAGGCCTATGTAGCCAGCGCCGACGACGACCAGGTTTTTCGGCAGTTGCTTCGATGCGAGCAGTCCTTCCGAGGACACGATCTTGCCGCCGAAAGGCAGGCTGGGAATCTGGACCGGGACAGAACCCGTCGCGAGAATGACGTGCTCGGCGGTGATGGTGACTTGCCCGTCGTCAGTTGCGACATCGCAGGTCTTGCCGTCGCGGAAGACGGCCCAACCTTTGACGACGCGGACCTTGGCTTTACGAAGCAGTGCGCCGACGCCGGCATTGAGCCTATCGACGATGCCATCCTTCCAGGAGATCGTCTCACCGAGATCGAGTTCAGGAGCCGACCGTAACTTGATCCCCAGCGAGCCGCCTTCGAAGGCCCGCGAGACGATGCGGAATTCGTCGGCCGCATGGATGATGGCTTTCGACGGAATACAGCCGCGGATCAGGCATGTGCCGCCCAGCCTGTCGGCCTCGACAAGCGTGGTCTCCAGCCCCAGCTGTCCGCAGCGGATCGCGGCGACATAGCCGCCCGGTCCGCCACCGACCACAAGCACTTTGGTCTTGATGTCACTCATTTCTTCCGCCCGATGAACAGCAGGGAGGGGTGCTCGATCAGGCGCTTCATCGCCTGGATGAAGCGTGCGGCGTCATGGCCGTCGACGATCCGGTGGTCGAACGAAGATGAGACGTTCATCATCTTGCGGATGACGATCTGGCCGTCGATGACAATGGGGCGATCGACCAGCTTGTTCGGCCCGATGATCGCCACTTCGGGGTGGTTGATGATCGGCGTCGCGGCGATACCGCCCAAGGCGCCGAGGCTGGTTAGCGTGATGGTCGAGCCCGAGAGCTCCTCGCGCTTCGCGGTGCCGTCGCGGGCAGCACTTGTGACCCTCGCCATTTCCTCAGCGCAGTCCCAGATATCGAGGCGCTCGGCATGCCGGATCACCGGCACCATCAGCCCACCCAGGGTCTGCGTGGCGATACCGACATGGACGCCGCTATGCATGTTCAGGACGCCATTGGCGTCATCGAACCTGGCATTGATCTGCGGGAAATCCGGCGCAAGCGATACCACGGCGCGGATGAAAAACGGCAGCAGCGTCAGCTTCGGTTCTTTCTCCGAGCGCGTCGCGTTGAGGTCGGCGCGAAGCGCTTCCAGCTCGGTAAGGTCGAATTCCTCGACATAGCCGAAATGGGGTATCTGCCGCGCGGCCTCCTGCATTTTTTCGGCGATGCGCCGGCGCAGGCCGATGATCTTGAGGTCGGTCACTGCATCTTCGGTATGGGGAAGGGCTGCTTTGCCGCGCGCCAGAATTGGCCGATCGAGGTCTTCGATGAGCACCCGGCCCTGCGGTCCGGTGCCGACGACGAATTGAAGCTCGATTCCGCGCTCATAGGCAAGCTTGCGAGCTGCAGGAGAGGCCAGGATGACCCGCTCCTGTCTCGATGCGGTGACATCCGCTGGCAGGGGTGGGGGCATGTCGGAAGCCGAGGTGGCGACAACACTGTTTGCCTGACTTGCCGCTTGTGCTGCCGGCGCCTTGGCGACGACAACCCGTTCGATTTCAGCCGTCGCGCGCGGCTGGCTCTCTCCATCTTCCCCGATGACGAACTCCACCAGGAGAGCACCAACCGGGACCATCTGGCCGACCTCACCGTGGATCGCGGCGACGCGTCCGGTGACCGGCGAGGTCATTTCGACGGTAGCCTTGTCGGTCATGATGTCGACGAGCAACTGGTCTTCCGTGACGAGATCGCCGGGCGCGACATGCCAGGCTCCGATCTCCGCTTCCGCCGTGCCTTCGCCAATATCGGGGAGATTGAAACGGAATGTCATGGCCTGGCCTCCAGGCAGCGCGTGAGGGCGGTGGCAACCCGTTGCGGTCCGGGGAAATAGTCCCATTCGAAGGCATGCGGGTAGGGCGTGTCCCATCCGGTGACCCGCTCGATCGGGCATTGCAGATGATAAAAACATTCCTCCTGGATGAGCGCCGAGAGTTCGGCGCCAAAGCCGCTGAAGCGCGAGGCTTCGTGGACGATGACGCAGCGGCCGGTCTTCTTCACCGAGGTCACGATCGTCTCCAGGTCGAGCGGGACGATGCTGCGCAGGTCGATGATTTCGGCATCGACGCCGGTGTCTTCCACTGCGGCAAGGCAGACATGGACCATCGTGCCGTAAGCGAGGATGGTGACGGCTTTGCCGGGCCGGACGACATTGGCGCGCCCGAGCGGAACCGTGAAATAGCCGTCCGGCACGTCGCTGGCGGGATGCTTCGACCAGGGCTGCAGCGGCATGCCGATGCGGCCGTCGAAGGGGCCGTTGTAGAGCCGCTTGGGTTCGAGAAAGATGACGGGATCGTCGTCCTCTATCGAACTGATCAGCAGGCCCTTGGCATCGTAGGGATTGGAGGGGATGACGGTTTTGAGGCCGGTGACATGGGCGAAGATCGCCTCGGGGCTGGCGCTATGCGTCTGGCCGCCGAAAATGCCGCCGCCATAGGGCGAGCGCACGGTAATCGGCGCCCAGAAATCGCCACCCGATCGATAGCGAAGGCGTGCCGCCTCGGAGACAAGCTGGTCATAGGCGGGAAGAATATAGTCGGCGAACTGGATTTCGGCGACCGGCCTCAGCCCATACGCACCCATGCCGATGGCGGTGGCGATGATGCCGCCTTCGGAAATCGGGGCGTCGAAGCATCGTTTGGCGCCATGCTTGGCCATAAGACCGTCGGTCGCCCGGAAGACGCCGCCGAAATAGCCGACGTCCTCGCCGAAAACGAGGACCTTGGGATCGCGCTCCAGCATCACGTCCATGGCGGAATTGATGGCCTGGATCATGTTCATCGTCGCCATGTCAGAACCCCATTTCCTGCCGCTCGCGAATGAGGCGCCAGTCTGGCTCCTTGTAGACGCATTCGAACATTTCCTTGACGCTCGGTTTCGAGGTGCCGAGCGTGCCGATGGCTTCGCCCGCCTTCGCCGCCTCCTTCACCCGTGCCTCGCAGCTTTCCACGAGTGCGACATGCGCTTGCTCGGTCCAGATGCCAAGGCGGATCATATGCGCCTTGAGACGATCGATCGGATCGCCGAGCGGCCAGCACTGGGGTTCGTCCGAGGGGCGGTACCGGGATGGATCGTCGCTGGTCGAATGTCCCGAAGCCCGGTAGGTGACGAACTCGATCAAGGTGGCGCCGAGGTTCTGCCGGGCTCGTTCGGCAGCCCAGGCGGTCGCGGCATAGACGGCCAGGAAATCATTGCCGTCGACCCTTAGACCGGGAAGGCCGTAGCCAAGGGCGCGCGCCGCGAAGGTAGTCTCCTGGCCGCCGGCGGTGCCATTGAAGGTCGAAATCGCCCATTGATTGTTGGTGATCGCAAGGATCACGGGCGCATGATAGACGGCCGCGAATATCAGCGCCTGGTGGAAATCGCC
Organism: Rhizobium sp. P2_G2; assembly: GCF_056403555.1. NCBI lineage: Bacteria > Pseudomonadati > Pseudomonadota > Alphaproteobacteria > Hyphomicrobiales > Rhizobiaceae > Rhizobium > Rhizobium sp. P2_G2. Next base: position 7,897 of record NZ_JBFUFF010000099.1, on the reverse strand, counting down.
TTCGGCGGTCGTGCCGTCGCCGATATAGCCGAGTGCGATCTTGTCGTCCTCCATATAGGCAGACGCCATTGCCCAGCCGACCGCATGTCCGAAACGGCTGCCGACATTGCCGGAGAGCGAGTAGAACCCGTAGTCGCGAGCCGAATAGAGGATCGGAAGCTGGCGGCCTTTGAGCGGATCGGCAGCGTTGGAGAAGATCTGGTTGACCAGATCGAGGAGCGGATAGTCGCGCGCCATGAGATAGCTGACGACACGGTAAGTCGGGAAGCACATATCCTGCATGCCGAGCACCATCGAAGGCGCGGCACCCAGAGCCTCTTCACCAGTCGACTTCATGAAGAACGAGGTCTTGCCCTGGCGATGCAGGCGGAACATCCGCTCGTCGAAGGCGCGGGTCAGTACCATGGCCTGCAGGCCACGTTTGAGCTGAGCCTCACTCAGGTGCGGGTCCCACGGCCCGACGGCCGCCGCATCGTCTCCGAGAACCCTGRCGAGACCGAAGGGAAGGTCGTGCATGTCCCTCYCCGCGGCGTCGATGTCGGGACGGCGGGTCTCTCCCGCTGGACGGATGTCGATATAGCTGAAATCCGGCGCGTCGCCGGGCCTCGCCGACGGTTGCGGGATATGGAGCTTGAGAGAAGAGTTCTTCAGCATTCGGCATTCCTCCTGCCGGATATTATGCTACCGAATGCCCTGGTACAAAATTGCGTATTTGTGCGCGCAAAGCTTGCCGATCGCGAGATCATCCTATTTCATGTGCTCAAATTAGGATGAGGCTTCATGGATGCGATCGATCTTAAAATTCTGCGCGAAATGCAGGAGAATCCGGAGATCGCCATCAGCGATCTGGCGCTGAAGGTGGGGCTGTCGCATACGCCGTGCTGGCGCAGGGTGAAAAAGCTGGAGGCGGACGGGGTGATCGCCGGGCGTGCGATCCTGTTGAACCCCGTGGCGCTTGGCCTTCCGGTGGTCGTCTTCGCCGACCTCAAGCTGCGCCAGCATGACGAGGAGACGCTCGAAGCGCTGGAAGCGGCTGCAAGGGATCTGGATGAGATTACCGAGTGCTATTCGATGAGCGGCGACAGCGACTACATCCTCCGCGTGGTCGTGCGCAGCATCGAGGAATATGAGGGGCTATTGAAGAAGGTGCTCCTGCATCTTCCCGGCGTGTCCTCGGTGCATTCGCATTTCGCCCTGAAATGCATCAAGAACACCACACGGCTGCCGATCGGCGATGGAGTGCGGTGAACGGATCAAGACATTCACTCGGTAGCCCCTCCCGCTGCCGCCTCGCGCTTCTTCTGCTCCGCCAATGCCTGTGCTGCCGCGGCCACTGCAAGATCGGTCTCATCGCCGCCACCGACATGCACCGTGGTCTGCGCGAAGCCTATGCCGTTGGCCTTGAAGGCCTGGCTGATCATCACATAGGCACGCCGGCGGATCACCGATTGAGAGCCCGGCATGGCGGTGAAGGCGAAGGAGAGTTCGATGCCGAATTCGCCGATCTGCTCGACGCCCTTCATCTTCAGCGTTTCGATTAGGACCGGCCCCAGCTCTTGGTCTGCCAGCATCTCGGCGCCGATGGTCTTCACCAGCTTCTTCACCTGATTGACGTCAGTGTTGAACGGAACACGCAGCAGGAATTTGTCGATCGCCCAATCGCGGCTGAGATTCTGCACGGCGCCGAGTAAGCCGAACGGCACGGTGAAGACGGGGCCGCGATGGTGCCTTAGCCGCACCGAGCGGAGGCTGAAGGATTCGACCGTGCCCTTGTAGCTGCCGCTCTGGATATATTCGCCGACCCGGAACGCATCGTCCATCAGGTAGAAGACGCCGCTGATCACATCCTTGACCAAGGTCTGCGAGCCGAAGCCGATGGCGACACCAAAAATGCCGGCGCCGGCAATCAGCGGTCCGATCTCGACACCCATCTGGGCGAGCACCATCAGGCCTGCGATCACCAGCACGAGGGCAGCGAGCGCATTGCGGAAGATCGGCAGCAGCGTCCTCAATCGCGCCCGGCGCGCCGTTTCCGTCGGCAGCGGCGAATCGCCGGCGACGGAAGCGAGCCGGAGATCGATCAGCGCCTTGGCGAGGCTCCAGCCGAGATCGGCGATCAGCAGCACGACCACGCTCTTGATCAGGCCGAAAATGACCAGGTTGAGCCAGGAATCGTTATGTCCCGGCAAGCGCGGATTGAACTGCCAGACCACGGCGAGCCAGGAGACGGCCGCGACGATGATCAGTGCCCTCACGCCACGAACGGTGAGCACGGTCGGAATGCTCGATTCCGGGTCGCCGGGCCACCGCGTCGCTGCGAAAGCCTTGGTCATGCGGTCGGCGGCCGGCAGGATGTGCGGCAGGACCAGGGCATAGACGCCGAGCCAGAACAGCAGATGCAGCCCGATGGTCCAGATCAGCCAGAGCGCAACGAAATAGAGGGTTGCGAAAATCTTGTTGCGGGCTGGACGTGTCTTGGCGGACGGGCTGCGCCAGACCGATTCGCAACAGATGGCAAGCAGCACGACGGTCACGATGAAGAATGCGGCATAGCCCGCATTGTCGGGGATCGAGAGCGGCTCGACCAGCGCGGCGGTGGCCAGCGTGATGAAAAGCACGGCACTGAAGCGGAGGATCCTGCTCAGCGTGAAGCTGKAAATGCTGCCGGCGGCCAAGGCCGTCGCACAAATCGCAGCAACGACCCGGTAGGCGATGGCCGCGACCAGGTAAAAGAGAATGGTGACATGCATCAGGGGCGGCCAGTCGACGGACAGGAACGCGGCGATGGCAATCAGCGAGAAAACCGCGAGCGGCACGACTTCGATATAGGTCCGCGTCAGCAGCGGATTGTTGTCCAGGGCCCGACGAACCGCCCGCCTTGCGAACCATTCGCCGAGCAGGCAAGCGGCAAGAACCAGGGCCAGAATAGCGATGACCGAGATGAAGCCTTGGTCATGCGCCTCGCTGTGGACGCGTCCAATGGCGGCGGCGAACTCGCCCGGTACCGTCGGCAGCGCGGCGACAAGGCCGCGGACATTGGTGCGCACATGCGCTTCCCATGCCTGAATGCGGAACATCTCATCGATCGGGGATCTTGCCGGGGGCTTTGCGGTGTTGTCGGTCTTGGTCTGGGCCTGGATCCAGTTCTTGACGGCGGGATCTTCGAGGATTCGGACCAGTTCCGCTATCTTGTCCAGTGGTGGGCCGGGCTGCTGGGCGGCGCTGGCCAAGGCCGAAAACGCCACGAGCAGACCGGTGAAAAAGGCGAGCAAACCCCTGCGCAACATATCATTCTCCCTCGATCCCAAACCGTGATGCGGCGACCCTAACCTGCGAAGGCGAGAGGTTTATGAGAGAGGGTTTTAAAAATTTCTGTCAACAGGAACCAATGTGCCGCGTGCACGTTGCAACCGTTTGTATCATACCTCTACAAGGAGATCCGGGCTCATGCCGATGACCGCACAACGCCAGCCTCTCACGCAACCCGACGAGCATATCCTGACGGTCCGGGAGGCACTGGAACCCTTGTTTCTCAAGCTTGAGGCGGAGGTCGACCTCAAGCTGATCGATGCCGCGCTCGACGCCGGCTGGGATCCGGACGAAGTGCTCCAAGCGCTCGACGCACTCAGGACACACTGATCACGCTTTCGGCAGAGCCTTGAACGCGGCAAGTGCATGCTCGCGGGCATGCGCATGGTCGACGAGCGGGTGCGGATATGTCTCGCCCAACGTCACGCCGGCGGCCTTCAACACAGCAGGCGGGGCGTCGAACGGGCAATGGATATATTCATCCGGCAGGTCCGACAGTTCCGGACAGTAGCGCCTGACATAGCTGCCTTCGGCGTCGAACGTCTTGCCTTGCTTGACCGGGTTGAAGATGCGGAACCAGGGGGAGGCGTCCGGACCGCAGCCGGCCACCCATTGCCAGTTCATCGCATTGTTGGCGCAGTCGACATCGACGAGCGTGTCGCGAAACCAGCGCTCGCCCTCGCGCCAGTCGATCAGCAGGTCCTTGATCAGGAAGGAGGCGACGATCATGCGGACGCGGTTTTGCATGAATCCGGTCTGCCAGAGCTCGCGCATGCCGGCGTCGACGATGGGATAACCGGTCTCGCCGCGCTGCCAGGCGCTAAGCGCGTTGTCGTCTTGACGCCATTCGAAGGCATCGAAGCGGCGATCCATGTTCGTCGTCGGCATGTCCGGCTTGTAGAACAGCAGATGCCAGGAGAATTCACGCCAGACGAGTTCACGGCGGAAGGCGATGGCATCGGTTCCGTGTTCATCGAACGCCTTGCCTACGGCGCGCCAGATGCGATGCGGCGAAATCTCGCCCATGGCAAGATGCGGCGACAGGCCCGAGGTCGATGCTTTGCCCGGCAGATCGCGATTTTGCTTGTATCCATCGAGCCGATTGTCGAGGAAATCCTTGAGCCGGGCGAGGGCGCCTGCCTCACCCGGCTGCCAGTACTCCGGAAAACTTTTGGCCCAAGTCGGCTTATGCGGCGTAAGCTGCCATCGCCCGAGCGCTTCGGTCGCCGGAAAATGGTCGGGCGCCTTGATCATTTTCGGTGCCGGCAGGGGATCGTGCGGCGTGAAACCGGCGTCGAACGCCTTCCAGAAGGGCGTGAACACTTTGTAGTGGCCGCCCTGGCCGGTGACGAGCCGCGTCGGCTCGTGCATCAGAAAGCCGCCAAAGCTTTGGGCATCGATTCCTCGATCGCGGAGCTTCGATTTGATCCGGCGGTCGCGCTCGATGCCATCGGCGTCGTAGAGCCTGTTCCAGAACACCGCCTTGGCGCCGGTCTTTTCGATAAGCGCCTCGATCACGTCGAGCGGCCTGCCGGAGAGCAGCAGCAAGCGGTTGCCAATGCTCTTGAACGATTGCTCCAACGCTGCCAGGGAATGATGCAGCCACCAGGCCTGCGCGGCGCCCAGCGCGCCTGCGAAAGGGCTCTCCGGCGCTTGTATATAGACGCCAAGCACGGGCGCCTGAGTCTGGATCGCTGCCTGTAGCGCGAGATTATCCCAGAGCCGGAGATCGCGGCGGAACCAGAGGATGACCGGAAGCGTGTCCAAGGGATCTGTCATTTGCGCTCCGTTGCATCCGGCCTTCATACGGTTCTTCTGACTGGATAGATCAGTCGCGGAACAACTCCAGGGATCGACTGGTGATTCCAACATTGGCGTCATTGGCGATCGAGCGACAGGCCTCTCTCGCCCACGTCGGAATCAATGCGGGCGCCAGCGTATCAACATCAGGCATCTGCCGCTTGCGACGCTGGCCGGCCGGATTTAGGCCCTTTAGTTATCGGCCGCTTGTCAGTAGGATGATTGGAAGAAATAAGCCCGGCGTCGAATTTGCGGGAGACCGTCGCCGAACGGCACGAGTGCCATCCTTGCGGAACCGTGCGCCGCGCAAATGAGGAGATATCATGGGTTCCATTTCGAGGCATTTCAGAAGATCCACCCCATATTGTGGCATTCTGCTGCTCGGTTTCCTTGGATTTTCCGCGGAAACCGCTTTTGCGTCCGATGACTGCCAAACCGCGCCGACCTCGGGCATCGATTGGCAGAATTGCGACAAGACGATGCTCATGCTGTCCGAAAGCGATCTCAGCGGCGCCAAGCTGGCGGGCTCGGATTTCAGCTCGACCGATCTTCGCAGCTCCAACCTGACCGGTGCAAATCTCGAAAAGGCGACATTGGTTCGTGCCAACCTCTCGGCCACGACGGCCAAGGGCGCTCACTTCGCCAAGGTGGAAGCCTATCGAACCGATTTCAGTCAGATAGACGCACCCGGCGCCGATTTCCAGAATGCGGAACTGCAACGTTCCAATTTCAAGCAGGCCAAGCTCGCCAATGCGGATTTCACCAAGGCCGATATGGGGCGCTCGCAGTTTGACGGCGCCGATGTCAGCGGCAGCCGCTTTACCCTGGCCAATGTGTCCCGTGTCGATTTCCGCGGCGCCAAGTTCGGTGCACCAGTCGACTTCGACCGCGCCTTCTTCTTTCTGACCAGAATCGAAGGGGTGAACCTTGGCAAGGCGACCGGGCTGGGGCAGTGGCAGCTGGACATGGCCTGCGGAGACGACAAGACAGTGCTTCCGGCAAGTTTGACAAAGCCGAAAAGCTGGCCGTGCCAGTTTCAACAGGAATAGCAGGTTGAAACACTAGCATTTGCGATGCACGACAATAAGTCGCAAGCTGAATTCGCCAGATAGCACGAAATATATGATGAAAATTGCCGAGGCCTGAAATAAAACCCTTCCTGAGGAAACGGGAAGGGGAGAAACATTGTGAAATTCAACGAGTTTCTGGTTCGGTTCGGCGGAAGTTTGAGAACGAAAAATCTAAGTTCTCCAATGGACTTCATCTGGGGGAAGAGGGGGGCCAACAGACGACTTCATATTCTCGGCAAGAAATCCGAATTGGCGCCAGGCTTCATTCGCCAGGATCCGTGGGAGGCGGAGTATCTTTTCATGGTCGCTACGCGCGCCCGCCAGGGAATTGTCGAAACCGGCCGGTTCAACGGCGGCAGCGCTTTCCTGATGGCCTGCGCAAACAGCAGCGTTCCGATCTGGTCGATCGATCTTGCACCGCAGGACGATGCCCGGCTTCAGGAAATATTGAAACAGCAGTCGATTGAAAATATCGAACTGATTGTCGGCGATTCCCAAAACAAAAGATACGACCAGATAAAAGCCTTCGACCTTCTCTTCATCGATGGCGATCATAGCTATGACGGCTGCACGAAGGATATGGAAAACTGGTATCCCTTGCTATCGCCAGGTGGTCACTTGCTCCTGCACGATTCCTATTCCGGTTGCGAGGTTATGGATGCATGCATCGATTTCATCGCTCGCCACGATCCGATCGTCCACATCTCACCCTATAAGCACAACAATCATTCCACCCATCCGGCCGGCTCAATCGCGCATTTCCAGAAACGGCGATAAAGCAAGCGCTATCGGAGCAGGCCTCTGCCGGCAGGTGTTCGTCAGTGCGAAGATCAAGCTCGGAGCTCTACCGGCAGCCCTTTGATTTCATTGCCCAGACAAAGAAAAATGCCTCCCAATTTGCTGCGCATGAAGCTGCAGAAATTGAGAGGCATCTAATTTGGCTCCCCGGGCCGGATTCGAACCGGCGACCTGTCGATTAACAGTCGAATGCTCTACCGCTGAGCTACCAGGGAATGTCTGCGTTGCCGCAGCGTTGGCAGGGCTAATACAAATGCTTTCTCGATTTGCCAAGCGGTTTTTTCAAAAAACCAACGAAATTTCCCTTCGCCGCAGGAACGGCTGTCACAAAAGCCTGCCAATCCACCCCCTTCACCGTCCTGTGGAAAAAAACATGCGCTGGTGACGGGACGTCGGCCGAAAAGCGGCTTGCGGATAGAGAACCTTCCTGTTAGAAGCCCGCCCATTCCGCCGGGGACGCTGGTATTTTCGATCAGCATCCGTATCCAAAACGGAGAATTAAGCTTTATCGCTTAACGGTTGGAATAATGAGGCCTCGTGGCGGAGTGGTTACGCAGAGGACTGCAAATCCTTCTATTCCGGTTCGATTCCGGACGAGGCCTCCAAACATTTTCATTGTAAAATCGGCACGTCATGCGCCAAAAAACTGCGCCCGCGACCCCACAGGGGCGGTTGGCGTTCGATAAGTGGTCTCAAGCCCAACACGACGAGCGAATCCTGAGGCGTACCCCTACGGGCAAGGCCGCCTTGAGAAGTGTGCGGAAACGTAGCTGACTGTGGGTATGGACATCATTACGCACCGTCATCACGAAAACCGGCTTGAGATTGTCGACACTGGTCGGCGTCGCCGTTTCAGCAAAGAGGCAAAGCTGCGGATTGTCGCGGAGAGCCTTTTGGAGCCGGGATTGTGTGGATTGTGT
>NZ_JBFUFF010000098.1:0-23799 GCF_056403555.1 Rhizobium sp. P2_G2 | reverse complement strand
GATCGAAATGCCCGATACTTCGGATTTCTTGCGCAATCGTCCAAAACGCGCATAAGTGAAGAATTATTTAAACTTAAAGTATTGGGGTATAAAAATCTTTCTACGAGGAAGTTGCGTTCCCCGGCCTCAGGCGGCCTTGTAGCTTTCCAGTGCCGCAACCATCTGATCGGGCTCCCGGACGCCGTGGCGATAGAGCTGAATCAGCGAGCGGGCCAGCTTGCGGGCCTCGTTGTCATCGCCATAGAGCGACAATTGCACGCTTAGGATAGTGAATGCGGTCTGCAGCGCTTCGAGATCGCGTGGACTGAAGACCCCGATATCCTGGCTTTCCAGCAAATACCTCATGTATCCTCCCAGATACCGCCCGGCCTCTTCGGGCCAAGCCATGCCAGTCCTCAAATGCGGACCGTGCTTCCTGTGTACCACACAACGAAGCGCTTCGCAGCACTTTCATGTCGCAATCAAGATGAATTGAGAAGCTGGCTTTTCTAAGCCGCTTTCGAAGGGAGGGGCATTTGGTCGCGCCGGGCCCGCTCGGAAGCAGGCCACCGGCGCGTGCATTTTATCTGCTGCTTACTTTGCCGCGTCCAGCGTCTGCTGGCACCAGCTGGGGCCGCCGTCGGGGCCGGGCTTGTCGACAGAGGCGTCGATCGACTTGATCATATAGTCGGAGCCGACGATGAGTTTGACCTGGCAGACGAGATAGTCGGTATGGGCACGCGCGACCAGCTTGCGGTTCTTGCCTTCGCCCTTGTACTGCGCTGGCGTGCGGTGATGACTGTAGCCGCCGCGCCAGACATAGGTCGTCGTCGAGCCGCTCTCCTCGTCGGAAACCGGCGGGCCGTAGGCGGCGAAGAACTTGCCGGCATTGGTGCCGACCCAGCGCTTGGAGAGCGGATCGCCAGAAAGCGACGCGGTGGTGGTGCAGCCAGCGACGGTCATGGCCAGGCCGGCGATCAGGAGACTACGGAAATTCATGCCTTCAATATTCCTCAGGAGGGACCGGTTACGCCGGTTTCGACGCGGGTTTGGGAGAACGCTGAAAACCGCCATAGCCAACCTCTCAAMAAAACGAAATGGGATTTTCCGCTATCCACGCGGATTTTGCGCGAGGTTGTCTTAATTGTTACAGACGGGGCTCCACTTTTGACCGGATGGAAAATAATTCCTCCAATTCCTATTGCTTTTTGGAATGAAATATCATCCATTCAGGCACAACCGGGCCGGTAAGAAGCCGGTGCGGAGGAAATAAGGGGAAATCCATGAAGAAGCTTTTTACCCTACTCGCAGCCACTGCCATCGTCTCGACCTTCGCCTTCGGCGCGTCCGCAAAAACGCTGGTTTTCTGCTCCGAAGGTTCACCCGAAGGGTTCGATCCCGGCCTCTACACATCGGGCACTACGTTCGATGCCTCCTCGAAGACGGTCTACAATCGCCTCGTCGAATTCAAGCGCGGCACGACTGAAGTCGTCCCCGGCCTTGCCGAGAAATGGGAAGTCTCCGACGACGGMCTGACCTACACGTTCCACCTGCGCAAGGGCGTCAAGTTCCAGGCCACCGATTTCTTCACGCCGACGCGTGACTTCAATGCCGACGACGTGATCTTCACTTTCGAGCGCCAGAGCGACAAGAAGAATCCCTTCTTCACCTATATCAGCGATGCCCAGTACGGCTACTTCAACGACATGTCGATGCCGTCGCTGACCAAGTCCTGGGAGAAGGTCGACGATTACACGGTGAAGCTCAATCTCACCGCCCCGAACGCGCCGATGATCGCCAACCTGGCGATGGATTTCGCCTCGATCGTGTCGAAGGAATATGCCGACAAGCTCCTGGCCGACAAGACGCCGGAAAAACTGAACCAGCAGCCGCTCGGCACCGGTCCCTTCGCTTTCGTCGCCTATCAGCAGGACGCGATGATCCGCTATAAGGCCAATCCGAACTATTGGGACGGCGGCAAGCCGGCGATCGACGATCTGGTCTTCGCCATCACGCCCGATCCGGCCGTGCGTCTGCAGCGCCTGAAAGCAGGCGAATGCCAGATCGCGCCCTATCCGAATCCGGCTGATATCCCGGCGATGAAGGCTGACAAGAGCCTGACCGTGATGGAGCAGCCCGGCCTCAATGTCGGCTATCTCGCCTACAACACGACCCAGCCGCCTTTCGACAAGGCTGAGGTGCGCAAGGCGCTCAACCAGGCGATCAACAAGCAGGCAATCCTCGACGCCGTCTATCCCGGCATCGGCCAGATCGCCAAGAACCCGATCCCGCCGACCATGTGGGCCTATAACCAGGACACGGTGGACGACAAGTATGATCCGGCTGCTGCCAAAGCGGCTCTGGACAAGGCGGGCGTCAAGGACCTTCACATGAAGGTTTGGGCGATGCCGGTTTCGCGTCCTTATAACCCGAACGCGCACCGCATGGCCGAACTGATCCAGGCCGATTTCGCCAAGGTGGGCGTCACGGTCGAGGTCGTCTCCTACGACTGGACGCAATACCTGAAGCTCGCGGGCGACCCGAAGCATGACGGTGCGGTGCTGGCCGGCTGGACCGGTGACAACGGCGACCCGGACAACTTCCTCGCAGTCCTGCTCGGCTGCGGCGCCGTCGGCTCCAACAACAAGGCGGCCTGGTGCGACAAGGACTTCGACGCCCTGACCAAGAAGGCTTCCGAGATCAGCGACCAGGCCGAGCGCAAGAAGCTCTACGTCCAGGCGCAGGACATCTTCAAGAAGGAAGCGCCCTGGGCCACGATAGCCCACTCGCTGGTGACCATGCCCATGTCGACCAAGGTCAAGGGCTATCTGATGGATCCGCTGGGATCGCATCGGTTTGATGGCGTCGACATCGCAGAATAGGACAAACCTTTCGCTTGCAGGCGCCGCCGTGATCCGTCACGGTGGCGCTTGTCTGCATTTCGCCACCGCGTCTGTTCCGACAGGCCCACGTGAGCGTCCAGCCAGGAAAGTCCTATGATTGGATTTCTGCTCAGACGAATTGTCGTGCTGATCCCGACCTTCATCGGAGTCACACTCGTCTCGTTTTTCTTCATCCGCTTGCTTCCCGGCGATCCGATCACTGCCATGGCGGGCGAACATGGCGTGTCGCCGGAGCGTTATGCGGTACTGGCCCACCAATTCGGCTTCGACCGGCCGATCTACATGCAATATCTCGACTATTTCTGGGCCATCGTACATGGGGATCTCGGCCATTCGATCGTCACCAAGCGGCAGGTGATGGACGAATTCCTGTCGCTGTTTCCTGCGACACTGGAACTGTCGCTCTGTGCCATCATCCTCTCTGTCTGTCTCGGCGTCCCGGTCGGCGTGATTGCTGCACTCAAACGCGGCAGCTGGCTTGACCAGACGCTGATGGGCGCCGCGCTGGTGGGCTATTCCATGCCGATCTTCTGGTGGGGCCTGCTGCTGATCATCTTCTTCTCGGGCTATCTCGGCTGGACTCCGGTGTCCGGCAGAATATCCTTCATGTATTTCTTCCCGTCGGTGACCGGCTTCATGCTCATCGACAGTTTGGTCTCCGGCCAATCTGGTGCCTTTGGCTCTGCCATAACCCACCTGATCCTGCCGACCATCGTGCTGGCAACCATTCCGCTTGCGGTCATTGCCCGTCAGACGCGCTCGGCCATGCTCGAAGTGCTGGGCGATGATTATGTCCGGACCGCCCGCGCCAAAGGCCTCTCGCCTTTCCGCGTCGTCGGCCTGCATGCGCTCAGAAACGCGATGATCCCTGTTGTCACCACGATCGGCCTGCAGATCGGTGTTTTGCTCACCGGCGCGATTTTGACCGAGACGATCTTCTCCTGGCCAGGCATCGGCAAATGGATGGTCGACGCGGTGTTCAAGCGCGACTATCCGGTGGTGCAGGGCGGTCTGGTGATGATCGCCGGCATTATCATGGTGGTGAACCTGATTGTCGACGTGCTCTATGGCTTTCTCAATCCTCGTATCGGAAGGTAGGCGAGCAATGGCAAATTCCGAGACCGTACGCTCCGCTCCGCCTTCGGCATTGGCGGAATTCTGGTTCTACTTTTCACGCAACAAGGGCTCTGTCATCGGCTTGGTCGTCTTCGTGTTGATCCTGCTGATGGCGATCTGCGCGCCGCTATTGGCGCCGCACGCGCCGCAGGATCAGAACCAGGGCCTGCTCCTGCTACCGCCGGTCTGGATGGAGGGGAGCCGTGACACTTTCCTGCTCGGTACCGACGCCGTCGGCCGGGACATCCTGTCACGGCTTATTTACGGTGCGCGCTTCTCACTGTTCATCGGCCTCGTGGTGGTGACGTTTTCGGTGCTTGTCGGCGTCCTCGTCGGTCTGATCTCCGGTTATTTCGGCGGCCGCGTCGACACTGCAATCATGCGTGTGATGGACGTGATCCTTGCCTTTCCGTCCCTGCTCCTGGCGCTGGTTCTCGTCGCCATCCTCGGCACCGGCCTGACCAACGCCATGATCGCGATCTCGCTCGTCAACCAGCCGCATTTCGTCCGGCTGACGCGCGCGGCGGTGTTGACCGAACGCGGCAAGGACTATGTCGTCGGCTCGCGCGTCGCCGGTGCGGGCATGTTCCGGCTGATGTTCATCACCATCCTGCCGAACTGTCTCGCCCCGCTGATCGTKCAGGCGACGCTCGCCTTCTCRTCRGCGATCCTCGACGCGGCRGCRCTCGGCTTYCTCGGCATGGGCGCCCAGCCGCCGACACCGGAATGGGGCACGATGCTTGCCGAAGCCCGCGAATTCATCCAGCGCGCCTGGTGGGTGGTGACGTTTCCGGGACTCGCGATCCTGATCACCGTGCTTGCCATTAACCTGATGGGCGACGGCCTGCGTGATGCGCTTGATCCGAAACTGAAGAGGTCGTGACCATGCCTCTGCTTGAAATCCGCAATCTCACCGTCGAGTTCGAAACCACGTCCGGCCTGTTCCGCGCCGTCGATGGCGTGTCGCTGACCTGCGACCAGGGCGAAATCCTCGCCATTGTCGGCGAGTCCGGTTCCGGCAAATCCGTCGCCATGCTGGCGTTGATGGGCCTCTTGCCCTGGACCGCCAGGATCACTGCCGATGTCATGCGCTTCGACGGCAAGGACCTGATAACGCTCTCCAGCGGCGCGCGCCGCAAGATCATCGGCAAGGACATGGCGATGATCTTCCAGGAGCCGATGACCTCGCTCAATCCCTGCTTCACTGTCGGCTATCAAATCGACGAGGCGCTGAAGACCCATCTTGGTCTCACTGCCGGGGAACGCAAGCGGCGCTCGATCGAACTGCTGCGCAAGGTCGGCATCCCGGCGCCCGAAAGCCGTCTCCGGAATTTTCCGCACCAGATGTCGGGCGGTATGAGCCAGCGCGTGATGATCGCCATGGCGCTCGCCTGCAATCCAAAACTCCTGATCGCCGACGAGCCGACCACGGCGCTCGACGTCACCATCCAGGCACAGATTCTCGACCTGCTCATCCGCCTGCAGAAGGAAGAGGGCATGGCGCTGGTGCTGATCACCCACGATATGGGCGTGGTTGCCGAGACGGCAGAGCGCGTTCAGGTGCAATATGCCGGCCAGAAGGTCGAGGAACAGGCGGTCATCCCGCTGTTCACCGACCCGCATCATCCTTACACGGCAGCGCTTCTGGCGGCTCTGCCGGAGCGTGCGGTGGCGGGTGGACGGTTGCCGTCCATCGCCGGCGTTGTGCCTGGCCATCATGACCGGCCGACCGGCTGCCTGTTTTCACCGCGCTGCCGTTTCGCCACCGATCTCTGTCGCCAGACCGTCGAGCGGCAGGGTGCAGAATTCGGCTCCGCCCTCTGCAACTACCCGCTATCGCATGGTCAGCCGACGGGCCATCCCAGCCGCGTAGGAGAATTGGCATGAATGAGATCATCCGCGGCAAGGACCTCAAACGCTTCTACGACGTCGGCGGCGGCCTGTTCTCCAAGCCTGCAACGGTCAAGGCTCTCAACGGCCTGAGCTTCTCGCTCGAAGCGGGCAAGACGCTGGCCGTCGTCGGCGAATCCGGCTGCGGCAAGTCGACCCTTGCCCGTCTCGTCACCATGATCGAATACCCCACCGAAGGCGAACTGACGATCGATGGCGTGGTCGCCAATCCCGGCGTGCACGAACTGCGCGCGACCGTGCAGATCGTCTTCCAGAACCCTTACGGCTCGCTCAACCCGCGCCAGAAGATCGGCACGATCCTGGAAGAACCGCTGAAGATCAACACCAAGCTCACCGTCGCCGAACGCCGCGAGCAGGCGCTCGATATGATGCGCAAGGTTGGCCTCCGCCCGGAACACTACGACCGCTACCCGCATATGTTCTCCGGTGGCCAGCGGCAGCGTATCGCCATTGCCCGCGCCTTGATGCTGAGGCCGAAAGTGCTGGTGCTCGACGAGCCGGTTTCGGCGCTCGACCTCTCCATCCAGGCGCAGGTGTTGAACCTGCTGATGGACCTGCAGAAGGAGATGGGCCTCGCCTATCTCTTCATCTCGCACGGGCTGTCGGTGGTACGCCATATCGCCAATGACGTCCTGGTCATGTATCTCGGCAAGCCGGTGGAAACCGGACCAGTCGCAGATGTCTATGCCCATCCGCGACATCCCTACACGGCAGCCCTGCTATCGGCCACGCCGATCGCCGATCCGACGCGCAAGAAGAACCGCATCGAGCTCAAGGGCGAACTGCCGTCGCCGCTCAATCCACCCTCCGGCTGTCCGTTCAACCCACGCTGCGCCTATGCCACCGACATCTGCCGGCAAAGCTTTCCCGAAGAGACGGCGGTGGGCGCGCATTGCTTCCATTGCTACCATCCGCTCTGAGCATCTGCGCATCGTTGTCGCAGGCGCGAAAAAACTGGAGCGCAATACTCAGCTTCGTGTATAAGGCGCAAAACTGGACTGTGATGGACATGTTTCCATTGCGGCCGCCATTCACGCCCGAGTTCTGATCCACTATGCGTCTTGCTATTCTTGTTCCCGGCTTCCTGGCCCTGTCGCTCGCGCTGCTCGGCGGTGCGACGCTCGCGCAATCCGATAAGTTTGCGACCAAGGAGGCGTTGGGCGAGGCGCTGTTCCACGATAAGAACCTGTCGAAGAACCGCACCGAAGCCTGTTCGACCTGCCACATGCCGGATATCGGTTTTTCCGATCACCACAATACCGCAGGCGATGCGGTGTCGCGCGGTGATGACGGCAAGTCTTTCGGCGACCGCAATGCGCCGACGGCGACCTATGCCGCTCTGAGCCCGCCTTTCCACAAGGACGCCAGCGGCATCTATCTCGGTGGCCAGTTCTGGGATGGCCGGGCTGCGACGCTGGAAGACCAGGCGGGCGGACCGCCGCTGAATCCGGTCGAGATGGGCATGCCGGACGAAAAGTCCATCGCGGCGCGGATCGCCGAGAATGCGGATTATGTGAAGGCCTTCACGGCCCTGTTCGGCGCCGATGCGATGCAGGACCCGAAGAAGACGTTCCGGTTCGCCACTCAGGCGATCGCCGCTTTCGAGCGCACCAAATCGTTCTCGCCTTTCGATGCCAAATATGACCGCTATCTGCGCGGCGAGGTGAAGCTGACCGACCAGGAGGAACTCGGCCGGACGCTGTTCTTCTCCACGCAGTTCGCAAGCTGCAGCCTCTGCCACGATCTCAAGGGCAATGATGGCACCTACGAGACCTCGACTTTTACCTCGCACAAATATTTCAACATCGGCGTGCCCGCCAATCCGGAGGTGCGTAGGATGAACGGCTCAAAACCCGGCTATGTCGACATCGGCCTCGCCGCCAATCCGATGGTGCATGGCGATCCGGCCGAGCGCGGCAAGTTCAAGGTGCCGAGCCTGCGGAACGTCGCGGTCACCGGCCCTTACATGCACAACGGGGTCTTCAAGGACCTGCGCACCGTGGTGCTTTTCTACAACAAATACAATTCGATCAAGAAGAGCCGCCAGATCAACCCCGAGACCGGCCAGCTCTGGGCTCCGCCTGAGATCGCCGACAATGTCGCGATGAAGGAACTGACCACCGGTCCCGGCCTGGACGACAAGCGCATCGACGCACTGGTGGCCTTCCTGAAGACGTTGACCGACAAGCGGTACGAGCCTTTGCTCAAATAGAGCCTGTTACGCCACGCTCAGCATCGGCTCGACATTTGTATCGACATGCGGCTTGACGACGATTTCGACATCCTGTCCGAGTGCGACCAGGAAACGCATCAGCCGCTCGACCGAAAACTGCCGGAAGTCACCATGCAGCATTTTCGAGATATCGGGTTGCTTTACTCCGAATAGGGACGCCGCCTTAGCCTGCTTGAGGCCGCGCTGCTTCATCAGTTCATCGATCTTATAGACGAGCCTTGCCTTGATCAGATGGATCTCGGCATCCGGCAGGCCAATGTCGGCAAAGACATTGCCGCTGCTTTCCTCATATTCGATTGCCTTGGTCACGACATCTTTTCCTTGTGCAACTGCTGGGCTTCCTTGAGACGCTGTTCGATGAGATTGAGATCTCCCTTTGGCGTTGCAATGCCTTGCTTCGACTTCTTCTGAAAGGCGTGCAACACATAGACAGCGGATTCGAAACGCACCGTATAGATCGTTCGGAAGGTATCACCGCGAAAGTCGTCGACGACTTCAACAATGCCTGCATCACCGGCACCCTTGAATATCTTGGCTTTGCGGTACCGTCCGCCCATTTGCGCTTGAAAGAGCGCATAGCCCATTTCCGACTTCACCTCGACCGGGAAACCGTTGAAGTCCTTCCGGCTTGATCCAACCCAAACAAGCGATTTCATCAGAGTCCTTCAGAATTAAAAGGAAAATAATAGTGATATCACTATATTGTCAAGGCGATTTGCAGTGGTTAAGAGCAGGCAATTCGCGCGCAAGAAACCTGCAAGTTTTCGGCCCGTGTCGGCAATCCGCAACTGATGCTGGACAGATGCGGCCCTGTCCTTTACCTCTTGGCAATGGTCATACAATTGACGGGAGGCTAACATGTCGAGTGCTTTGACGATTCCTGATCTTGCCGGCAAGGCGGTGCTGATTACCGGGGCCTCGACCGGCATCGGTGCGGCCCTTGCAAAAGCGTTTGCCGCGCAGGGGGCGCAGGTCGGCCTGCACTACAATTCGAGCGCCGAGGCAGCACATGCGGCTGCCAAGGAGATCGAGGACGCTGGTGGCAGCGTCGTTCTGCTGCGTGGCGATGCGACCAACTCCGCCGACATGGCGCGGATCATCGAGGAAACGGTCAGGACGTTCGGCAAGCTTGACGGCCTGATCAACAATGCCGGCGGCATGGTCGCCCGCGTGCTCTATGAGGACCTCACCGACGAACACTATGACAAGGTCATGGACCTGAACGGCCGCTCGGTTCTGGCGGCGACCACGGCCGCCATTCCACATCTGAAGAAACAGGGCGGCTTCATCATCAACACCACCTCGATCGCGGCCCGCACCGGCGGCACGGCCGGCTCCGGCATCTATGGTTCGTCGAAAGCCTTCATCGCCGCCGTCACCAAGGGGTTGGCGCTGGAGCTCGGCAAATTCGGCATCCGCGTCAACTCCATCGCGCCGGGTTTCATCCAGACCCCGTTCCAGGACCGCTATTCGCTGCCGAACCAGGGCGAGAGCGTCGCCAAGTCGGTACCGCTCGGCCGTGTCGGCACGCCGGAGGATTGCGCCGGCGCCTATCTTTTCCTCGCTTCCGATATGCTGTCGGGCTATATCACCGGCCAGATGGTCGACATCAACGGCGGCCAGGCTATGCCCTGACCGACTGATCAGCCCGCCGCGGTGGTCGCGGGCGGCGCTCCAGTGCAAAGTGGTACATAAGACCGGCGATCACCATTGCCACGCCAATTCAGAATTGATGGAGAAGTCGGATGCATGGCAGGCTCAATTGATTAGGACTAGGTTTTGGTCGCTCGGCTGCGCCTTTTCAAGTGACATCCAGGGTACGAAAGGAGGGGGGCGTGATGGTTTCGTCGAATCCCGTTGCCGACGAACCCGCATCCTGTAATGTTATCGCGTCAGGAGCCTGAAAATGAAGCCCTCAACTGCCCTTGAAGGACGCAATCAAGCCGTACGAGACATTGTCCGCTCGCATAGGGCCAATAATCCGCGCATCTTTGGATCCGCGCTACAAGGTGATGATCGGGACGATAGCGATCTCGATATCTTGGTCGACCCCACGCCAGATATGACGCTGCTGGATATCGGTGCCATACGACATGAATTACGGCAGTTGCTCGGGGTGCCCGTCGATTTCGTGACTCCCAAGGCTTTGCCCGCCAAGTTCCGGGATCGTGTCCTCGCAGAGGCTTTGCCTGTATGAGCAGCTTGGACGGGCGGCTTTCCGACTACCTCACGCATATAGAACAAGCGATTGCTCGC
Organism: Rhizobium sp. P2_G2; assembly: GCF_056403555.1. Classification (NCBI taxonomy): domain Bacteria; kingdom Pseudomonadati; phylum Pseudomonadota; class Alphaproteobacteria; order Hyphomicrobiales; family Rhizobiaceae; genus Rhizobium; species Rhizobium sp. P2_G2. Next base: position 13,401 of record NZ_JBFUFF010000098.1, on the reverse strand, counting down.
ATCGACATTTATGTCAACAGGGCCGCAAAAGAGGACTTTCTGCGAAATCAGCTTTTGCAGGACGCGGTCATCCGAAATCTTGAAATCGTTGGAGAGGCGAGCCGCAATATCCTGCGAAGCTTTCCGGAGTTCGCGGAAGCAAATTCCGGCTTACCGCTTAAAAGCGCTTACGAAATGCGAAATGTCCTTGCGCGCGGCTACTTCGAGGTCGATCTGGATATCGTCTGGCAAACGATTGTCAGGGATTTGCCGATGCTCGCAGAACAAATACGCCTCATTCTAGGAAACTTGGGCTCAAATCCCTGAACATTTGACGGCAAAAAAGTTGATTTTCGCAGCACGTTCTGCAAATCCAAACCCCAAGAAAACCGATCCCAAAGGAAAACATCATGTCAAACCCGGTGCTGGTCGAAGTCCTGCGTGGCAACCGCGTCGAGAGCGCCCATCGCGGCATGGCGGTGGTTGTCGATGGTGCCGGCAAGACGGTGTTTGCGGTTGGCGATGTCGATCGGCCGGTGTTCCCGCGTTCGGCCTGCAAGGCCATGCAGGCCTTGCCGCTGGTCGAGGGCGGCGCCGCGGATGCCTATGGATTCGGCAACAAGGAATTGGCGCTGGCTTCCAGCTCGCATTCCGGCGAGCCGGAGCATGTTGCGCTCGCTGCCTCCATGCTCACGGCTGCCGGCCGGGGCGAGGCCGATCTCGAATGCGGCGCCCACTGGTCGTCCGAGCAGAAGGTGTTGATCGAACAGGCGCGCACGCTCGACAAGCCCAATCAGCTTCACAACAATTGCTCCGGAAAACATTCCGGCTTCATCTGCGCCTGCTGCCACAGGGGCAACGATCCCAAGGGCTATGTGACTTATGAGCATCCGCTGCAGGTGGAAATCCGCGACACGATGCGCGACCTGACCGGCACGCTACTCGATCGCGACAATTGCGGTATCGATGGCTGCTCGATCCCGACCTATGCCGTCCCGCTCCGTTCGCTCGCCCACGGCTTTGCCAAGATGGCAACAGGCGAGGGGATTGGCGCCGAGCGCGCCAAGGCATCGCGTCGGATCATCGAGGCCTGCATGGCCGAGCCCTTCTATGTCGCCGGCAGCGGCCGCGCCTGCACGAAACTCATGCAGGCCGCCCCCGGCCGGATCTTTGCCAAGACGGGCGCCGAAGGCGTGTTCTGCGCCGCAATCCCCGAGCTTGGCCTGGCAATTGCGCTCAAATGCGAGGATGGCGCCACGCGCGCCGCCGAAAGCATGGTGGCAGCGGTACTCGCTCGTTTTTTCCGCGACGACGAAGCGCTGCATGACCGGCTGATGGGTTTTGCGAAACACACGTTCCGCAACTGGAACGGCATCGAGGTCGGCGCAATTCGACCAAGCGACGTACTGCTTTCTTAAACTTGTGCCAGATTGGATCATGATTCATTATTGGCCTGCGAGGAGCCATAATCCGGAAACCAGAGACGAAGGTGTTTCCGGACAATTGCAAAAGAATTGCTAATATATTTCCTGAGATTGCCGCGAATGCGTGAGCGGAAAACTAAGGGAGATGCAATTTCATGTATGCCGGGCGCTATCTGTGGTGGAATGCAGTCGCCAGCATGGCCTATATATTCTTCTCGATATACTTTTATTACCTGACATGGCTCGCCGTGCGTATGTCCGGATGTGCCGCGGTGGTTGGCAGTTGCGGCGAGCTTGATACCTGGCTCAACGGCGTCATCCGGCCCTATGGCATGCTCGCCTGCGGCGTCGTGGTGCTGGCCACCGGCGTCATGCGCATCCGCTTTCTCAGGATGAACCTGCTCTGGGTGCTGGCGCTGTTTGTCTGGTTTGGCGCTTCGGCGGAATATTTCTTCAATTTCGGTGATCTCTGGTTCGCCAATGTCGACATGCAGACTATACTCGAGGGCATGCCGATCGAGACGCTTTTCCTCGGCGTTCTCGTCGCCTTCCTCTGCTTTCCCGTCGAACTCTACAAGAAATCGCCCTCCGGTGCGCTCCGGCTGGTCTATTATGTCGCGGGGTTCACCGCCTCCTATTCCTTCTCGTTCACGATCGCCAATTCGCCGAAGTCAGTTGCCTACGTGCAATTGCTCACCGGCTCTGACGCGATGGTGCTTGAGTTCGAGCATTTTCAGCAAAGGCTCCGGCAGCTCGTTTCGCTTGGTCATGACGGCTGGATGCCGATCCTGGTTGCCTTCGCGCTGTTCCTGGCATCGCTGAGCTATCTGATCGTGATGCGCAAGGCGCCGGGTGGCGCTCCGGCTGCCGCTGCCGCTTGAACGCTCACGCTGCGCACTGACTATCCAACAAAAAAGCCGCGGTTTTTCCGCGGCTTACATACTATCTCGCTCGGCTCTGGACCGGCTTGCGACTGGAAGGGATCAGCCCCTCGCGCTGCGCCTTCTTCTTGGCCATCTTGCGCGCTCGGCGAATGCCTTCGGCCTTTTCCCGCGCGCGGCGCTCGGAGGGCTTCTCATAGGCCGAGCGTGCCCTCATTTCGCGGAACACGCCTTCGCGCTGCATCTTCTTCTTCAGCACGCGGAGGGCTTGTTCGATATTGTTGTCCCTGACGATGACCTGCAATGTCGTTCCTTTCTCGGCCGCGGGCGGCCGAATGCTTGTTGTTCCCGGACGATCGAAAACAAAAAAGGCCGGAGGGGTAAGCCGGCCTTTCCCGTCATCCGCGCCAGCGCTGCCAGTACATCCGTGGTCAGTGGGGCTGATGACAAATCCACACGGTCCGGCGGGGTGAACCCGGGGGACCGCAGATCGAATTGTGTGGAGGTCAGAAGGGCTTGGGGAAGCCCTGGTGCAATTTCGATAGCACCTATATGGCTTTGAAAAATGTCATTTCAAGGGAAGTCGAAATGTTTTTAGGTGGCGATCGAGCTATCCCTTTGTCCGACAAGGCAAAAGGATAGCTCCGAATGCTCAAGCGATTGCCTTATGCGTTCGTGAAAATCTTCCAGCGCGTCGGCCGGAAGCGCACCTCTGCCCCGCGTTCCGCCGAGGCATGCAGCGGAATTTCCACCTCGATCAGGATAGGCGCATCGTCTGTCCCGACATTGACCTCAACGATACGCGTGCCGGCCAGCCGCCGCGACGTGGTCACGCGCCCGGTAATGCCGGCATGATTATCGGCCACGGTCTCGACATCGCCTGGCCGGAAGAACATCTGGCCAGCGCCATCCTCCGTGTGCAGGAGACCGGTCTTGGCGCCGGCGAAAAGAATGTCGCCATGGCTCATCGTCACCGGCAGGGAAACGCTGTCGCCGATAAACGAGAAGACGAAAGGCGAATTCGGCCGGTCATAGACATCGTCTGAGGAGCCGACCTGTTCGATCTTGCCCTGGCTCATCACCACGACACGGTCGGCGAGTTCCAAAGCCTCTTCCTGGTCATGGGTGACGAAAATGGTCGTGTGGCCGGTGCGGTCATGAAATTCCCTGAGCCATTTGCGCAGTTCTTTGCGGACCTTGGCGTCCAACGCGCCGAAAGGTTCGTCGAGCAGCAGCACGCGCGGCTCGATCGCCATGGCGCGGGCCAGCGCCACGCGCTGGCGCTGGCCGCCGGAGAGCTGGTTCGGATAACGCTTGTCGAGACCTGTCAACTGCACCATGTCGAGCAGTTCCAGCGCCCGCTTGCGGATCTCGGCCTTGGGCGGACGTGTTGCGTGTGGCCGCACTGTCAATCCGAAGGCGATGTTGTCAAGCACGGTCATGTGCCGGAACAGCGCGTAGCTCTGGAAAACGAAGCCGACATTGCGGTCCTGTACCGGCTTGTTGGAGGCGTCCTCGGCGCCGAAGAAGACGCGGCCGGCCGTCGGCCGTTCGAGGCCTGCAACCAGGCGCAGAAGCGTCGTCTTGCCCGAGCCGGAAGGGCCTAGCAGCGCGATGAGCTCGCCGGAGCGGATATCGAGCGACACGTCGTGCAGCGCCGGGTATCGGTCGAATTCCTTGCGGATATTTTCAATGCGGATTTCCATGGTCTTGAGACCTCAATGTTTGTTCGAGCCGGCGATGCCGTGCGAAAACCAGATTTCGAGCACGGTGCGAAGAGCCAGCGTCAGAATGGCAAGAAGGGCGAGCAGCGAGGCGACGGCGAAGGCGCCGACGAGATTGTACTCATTATAGAGAATCTCGATATGCAGCGGCATCGTCGTCGTCAAACCGCGGATATGCCCGGAGACGACCGAGACGGCGCCGAATTCACCCATGGCACGGGCATTGCAAAGCAGCACGCCGTAGAGCAGGCCCCATTTGATGTTCGGCAGCGTCACGCGCGAAAATGTCTGCCAGCCATTGGCGCCGAGCGTGATCGCAGCCTCTTCCTCCGCCGTCCCTTGTTCCTGCATCAGCGGGATGAGTTCGCGGGCGACAAAGGGGAAGGTGACGAAGACCGTGGCGAGCACGATGCCGGGCACCGCGAAGAGCACCTCGACCCCGTGCGCCTTGAGCCAAGGCCCGAGCGCGCTGTTGGCGCCGAACAGCAGAACATAGACCAGGCCGGAAATCACCGGCGAGATCGAGAACGGCAGGTCGATCAGGGTGATCAGGAAGGTCTTGCCCTTGAAATCGAACTTGGCGATCGCCCAGGAGGCGGCGAGCCCGAACAGCAGATTGAGCGGCACTGCAATGGCAGCGACCAGCAGCGTCAGCCGGATTGCCGCCTGCGCGTCCGGATCGCTCAATGCTTCCATATAGGTGCCAAAGCCATGCCGAAAGGCTTCGACCAGGACAATGGCCAAAGGCAGGATGATGATGAGCACCAGATAGAGGCCGGCCGCCCCCATCAGTGCGATCTTGGCGCCGAGCGGTTCGGTGGTCGGCGAGCGCCATTTTTGAGCGTGGATGTCAGACACTCGCATATCTCCTCGTCCAGGCCTGCATCAGGTTGATGACCAGGAGCATCAGGAAGGCAACGACGAGCATGATCGTGCCGATGGCGGTCGCTCCGGCATAATTATACTCTTCGAGCTTGATGGTGATCAGCAGCGGCGCGATTTCGGAGACGTAGGGAATATTGCCGGCGATGAAGATCACCGAACCATATTCGCCCGCGGCGCGCGCGAAGGCGAGCGCAAAGCCGGTGAGCACGGCGGGCGTCAGGCTCGGCAGAATGACGCGCCGGATCGTGGCGAAGCGGGTAGCGCCAAGAGTCGCGGCGGCTTCCTCGACCTCGCGGTCGATCTCCTCGATCACCGGCTGCACCGTGCGCACCACGAAGGGCAGACCGATGAAGATCAGCGCCACGACGATACCGGCCGGTGTATAGGCGATCTTGATGCCGGCGAGCGCGAAGATCGACCCGATCCAGCCGTTCTTGGCGTAAAGCGCGGCAAGCGCAATACCGGCAACAGCGGTCGGCAGCGCGAAGGGCAGGTCGACGATAGCATCCACCAGGCGTTTGCCCGGAAACTGGTAGCGCACCAGCACCCAGGCGACGGGCACGCCGAAAACGACGTTGACGGCCGCGCCGATCAGGGCGCAGCCGAACGAGATTTCCAGAGCATGCAGCGTACGACGGTCAGAGAGCAATTGCTCATAGCCTGATATGCCGAGGCCGGCGGATCGCACCACCATGGCGGCGAGCGGGATCAGGATGATCAGCGTCAGCCAGGTGACAGTGACGCCGAAACTAAGCCCGAAGCCCGGTATGACGCTATGCCTCCTGAAACCGATACGCTCGGTCAGAGGTTTGTTGGACATGGTATTCCCCGTTGAATTTGAGGCGGGAGAGCGGTGGCCCCATCTCTCCGAAATGCTTTTTTGTTTTTTCATTCAAAAGGGGCCGCGGCCGTTTTCGCACGCCGCAACCCCTTCATGCCGTCTCAATTCGAGATGGATATTAGCTTAGTTGGCCGGCTTGTAAATCTGGTCAAAGACGCCGCCGTCAGCGAAGTGCTCCTTCTGGACCTTCTTCCAGCCGCCGAATTGCGCATCGTCGACGGTGACGAGATTGATCTTCGGCGGTTGCCACGACCCTTCCACCGGCTTCAGCGGACGGTAGTGGTTGTCGGCGATGATCTTTTGGGCCTCTGGCGTATAGAGGAAGTTCAGGTAAGCTTCCGCCACTTTGCGAGTGCCCTTGGTGTCAACGACGGAATCGACCACCGCGACATTCGGCTGTGCCAGGATCGACAGGCTCGGCACGACGATCTCAAAACCGTCATCCTTGAATTCGGCCTGCGCCAGATAGGCGTCATTTTCCCAGGAGAGCAGCACGTCGCCGATCTGACGCTCGGCAAAGCTGGTCGTTGCGCCACGTGCGCCGCTGTCGAGCACCGGTGCGCGCTTGTAGAGCTCGGTAATATAGGCCTTCACCTTGCCCGGGTCGCCGTTATATTCCTTGTTGGCCCAGGCCCAGGCGGCGAGATAGTTCCAGCGGGCGCCGCCGGAGGTCTTGGGGTTCGGCGTCACGATCTGAACGTCGCCCTTGACCAGGTCGCCCCAGTCCTTGATGCCCTTCGGATTGCCCTTGCGGACGAGGAAGACAATGGTCGAGGTATAGGGTGCCGAATCGTTCGGCAGTCGGCTCTTCCAGTCGGCCTTGATCTTGCCGGCCTTGGCGATGGCGTTGATATCGGCTTCCAGCGCCAGCGTCACGACGTCAGCTTCAAGGCCGTCGATGACCGACCGCGCCTGCTTGCCCGAGCCGCCATGCGACTGCTGGATGGCAAGATCCTCGCCAGTCTTGGCCTTCCAATCCTTGATGAAGGCAGCGTTGATCGCCTTGTAGAGCTCGCGTGTCGGGTCATAAGAGACATTGAGCAGTGTCGTCGCCGAATAGGCCGGCAGGACAGACGTGACGGCGAGTGCGGCGCCGAGCACGGCGGCGCCGATGCTTTTGACGACGGCACGCCGATTGAATGCAGAAACCATTGGGTCACCCTCCTAATTGGTTAATGCCTAAACTCTATCTTCTAGGTAGACTATGTCAATAACATCGATTTAAAAGAAAAATCTGCGCCACGAAACTGCGCGGTTGTGGAATGTAGGGCGGCGATTTCAGGCTTGTTGCGCAACAGAAAGCGCCTGAAAGACGCCCAGGACGAAAGAAAATTTCTCTGTCTTGTGGATGAACTCTATCAAATTTATAGATTTTTGACGACCATATCCAGCCAGCGTCGACATCTTCGCGGGGCGCGCTATCATGAATTATTGCACATATCATGCACCTTTTTCACACAATCTGGAAGCCTGAGAGATATTTGCTCTTCAATCACGCTGCCGGGAAATCCGTTTCCTGTCCTCCTATGGCCGAACCTGCGATATTGCCGGCCATCAGGACACAGGACATTCGCAATGAACATGATCAATCTTTCCGCCGAGGCCGAGTCGCTCAATGAGCGTATGGCGAGCCTTTCTTTGGCGGAGCGGCTGGCGCTGGCTGCCAATCTCGGTGGGCGCGTGGTGTTCACCACCAGCCTCGGCATCGAGGATCAGGTGATCACCCATTTCATCGGCCAGAACCGTTTCGACATCGATGTCGTGACGCTGGAGACCGGCCGGCTGTTCGCCGAGACGGTGCAGTTGATCGCCGACACCGAAGAGCGCTATGGCATGACGATCAAGCGCTATTTTCCGGAACAGGCCGATATCGACGCCTATGCCGCGCAATACGGTATGAACGGTTTCTATGACAGCGTCGAGGCCCGGCATGCCTGTTGCGGTGTCCGCAAGGTCAAGCCGCTGGCCCGCGCACTGTCTGGCGCTTCGGTCTGGGTGACCGGCCTGCGCCGCGGCCAGTCCGGCAACCGCGCCGACACGCCCTTCGTCGAGTTCGATGCCGAGCGTGGCATGCTCAAGGTCAATCCGCTGGCCGATTGGTCGATCGAAAAGATCAATGCCCTGGTCGAGAGCGACGCCGTGCCGATCAATCCGCTGCATGCGCGCGGTTATCCGTCGATCGGTTGCGAACCCTGCACCCGCGCCATCAAGCCCGGCGAACCCGAGCGTGCCGGCCGCTGGTGGTGGGAAAACGACGAGAAGCGCGAATGCGGCCTGCATGTGCCGGAAGCCGCACTTCCCTCGCTCGATTCCAGCTCGCTTTAACTTTCCATAATTGCCCCTCACCCTAACCCTCTCCCCGCAGGCGGGGAGAGGGAACTTGCTCCGAATTTGCCTCCCCTTACATGTGCGGTTTGGGATGTCGGACGAGGGCAGGGCACAACGGAACAAAGGAACACTCCGGCCGACCCGGAAGTCAGGAATAAAATGTCTCCCCAGTCTGAATTCGATGCTCATATCAAGGACGCTGCCCAGCGCCCGCCGCTCGATCCGCATCTCAAGGCGCTCGAAAACGAAGCCATCCACATCTTCCGCGAAGTGGCTGGCGAATTCGAGCGTCCGGTCATGCTCTATTCGATCGGCAAGGATTCTTCCGTCCTTCTGCATCTGGCGCGCAAGGCCTTCTATCCCGGTCGCGTGCCGTTCCCGCTGCTGCACATCGACACTGGCTGGAAGTTCAAGGAAATGATCGCCTTCCGCGACAAGATGGTCGCAGATTACGATCTCGACCTCGTCGCCTATACCAATCCGCGCGGCAAGACCGAGAACGTCACGCCCTTCACCCATGGCTCGGCGCTCTATACCGACATCATGAAGACCGAGGCTCTGCGTCAGGCGCTCGACATGGGCAAGTATGACGCGGCCTTCGGCGGCGCCCGCCGCGACGAGGAAGCGTCGCGTGCCAAGGAACGTATCTATTCCTTCCGTACCTCGGATCATCGCTGGGATCCGCGCAACCAGCGCCCGGAACTCTGGAACGTCTATAACGGCCTGATCCGCAAGGGCGAGAGCGTTCGCGCCTTCCCGCTATCGAATTGGACCGAAGTCGACATCTGGCGCTACATCCAGGCAGAAAACATCCCGATCGTGCCACTCTACTACGCCGCCAAGCGCCCGATCGTCGAGCGCGACGGCATGATGATCCTCGCCGAGGACGAGCGGCTGGAACTGCTGCCAGGCGAGGTCAAGCGCGAGGAAATGGTGCGTTTCCGCACGCTCGGCTGCTTCCCGCTCACCGGCGCAATCCGCTCGAATGCCACGACGATGGACGACATGATCGCCGAACTCGAAACCGCCACCGTCTCCGAACGCCAGGGTCGCGCCATTGACCGCGACCAGGCCGGCTCGATGGAAAAGAAGAAGCGCGAAGGATATTTCTGAGATGACCACTGCTACCAATCTCGCCGAGCAGCAACTGCTGGCTTCGGACGCCCAGAAAGTCACGCGCGATTCCCGCCCGCTACGCCTCATAACCTGCGGCTCTGTCGACGACGGCAAGTCGACCCTGATCGGCCGCCTGCTTTGGGACACCAAGGCGGTCAAGGAAGACCAGGCCGCGGCACTGAACCGCGATTCCGGCAAGCAGAACGATCTCGGCCTGCCCGATTTCGCGCTACTGCTCGATGGACTGCAGGCTGAGCGCGAGCAAGGCATCACCATCGATGTCGCCTACCGCTATTTCGCCACCGACAAGCGCTCCTTCATTGTTGCCGACACGCCCGGCCATGAGCAGTACACCCGCAACATGGCCACCGGCGCCTCGACCGCCGATCTTGCCGTTCTGCTCGTCGATGCCCGTGCCGGCATCCTTGAACAGACCCGTCGGCACGCGACCATTGCCACGTTGATGGGCATCAAGCAGTTCGTGCTTGCCGTCAACAAGATCGACCTCGTCGGCTATTCGAAGGAGCGTTTTGACGAACTCTCCCACGAATTCCGCGAGATCGCGCTGTCGCTCGGCGTACGCCAGGTGACCGCCATTCCCGTTTCCGCGCTGAAGGGCGAGAATGTCGTCTATGACGGCCGCGCCTCCATGCCCTGGTATGACGGCCCGACCATTGTCGAGACGCTGGAAAAGGCAACGGTTCGCTCGGCCCAGGCCACCGGCTTCCGCATGAGCGTCCAGCGTGTCTCGCGCCCCGGCGAAAGCTTTCGCGGTTATCAGGGCACGGTGTCGGGCGGCGCGGTCAAGCCGGGCGATTCGATCATCGTGCTGCCCTCGGGCATGATCGCCAATGTTGCCAAGATCGTCACTTTCGACCTCGTCCGCAATGCTGCCGTAGCCGGTGATGCGGTGACGCTGGTGCTCGACCGGCAGGTTGACATTGCCCGCGGCGACCTGATCGTCTCGATCGACGCCCAGCCGATGCAGGGCCTCGCCTTCGAAGCCCAGCTCGTGGCGTTGCAGCCCGACGGCATCGAGCCGGGCAAGCGCTACTGGCTGAAATCCGGTTCGCGCCGCCAGCGCGTGCTGGTCGAGCCGGCGCAGCAGCTCGATCTGAAATCCGGCAAGTGGAACCCGGCCGAGCGTCTGCCGATGAACGGCATCGGCAAGGTGCGCCTCTCCTTCGAGGAGCAGGCGGTGTTCGACACCTATGAGCAGAACCGCTCGACCGGCGCCTTCATCCTGATCGATCCCGACACCAACAATACGGTGGCCGGCGGCATGATCACCGGCAAGCGCAACACGCTTTCCTCGATCCATGGCGACGATGCCCGCGTGGTCCTGTCGCTCCCGGCCGACCTCGCCGATCAACTGATGAGCGGCGAACTCTTCGCCGCCCGCCGCGATGAGGTGGACATCCGCCGCGTTTCTGCCGGCAAGGCGCGCGAAATCATCGACGGCATAGACGAATGATCGTTGTGCGGGAGAGGGGATATATTCTCTCTCCCACACTGCTCTCCACGCATCCATATCAGTCGCGATGACAACCTGTGCGATGTTGTCTCGGCGTTGCTGCCCAAAGATAACCAATTGTAAATTGCGAAACACTGATAAATTTCTATAGAAATCGGAAATTTAAAGTATTTTTCATAATTTAGACTGTCACGCTGTTCTAAATCTTCGTTCTTGCTAATATCCCTCCAGTTTAATTTCACGATAGGGTGCCCTGTGGCGAGCCGCATGGCGGGAGGGCATGATGGCGGTTTCGCTTCCTACGGATGACTTGTTCAGCCAGCAATGGTACCTGCATAACACTGTGACCGGCCAGTACGACCTCGATGTCGTCAGCGTCTGGAATGACTACACCGGCAAGGGTGTCAAGGTCATGGTCATGGACAACGGCTTCGATCACGAGCACGTCGATCTCAAGCCGAATTACGATTTCACCGACAGCTACGACTACGGTGCTGGCGACACCGACGCGGCACCGGACGACAACGACTATGCCGCAGAAGGCGTAACCGATGATCATGGCACCGCCGTGATGGGCATTATCGGTGCCGCGCGCAACGGCGTCGGCGTCGTTGGCGCCGCCTATGAGGCCACTTTGGTCGGCGCCAGCATCCGATATGAGGATACCCCCGACGATTGGGCTTCCAAATATGACCACGCGCTCAGCGATGCCGTCTCGGAAGGGGTGGGTGTCATCAACATGAGCTTTGGCGGCGCATCGGATTACGATAACTATGACGGGCAGACGAACATCGCCAGCGAAATGGCGGCTGTGCAGGATGCGGTAGACCACGGTCGCGACGGTCTGGGGATCGCGCTCGTCAAATCCGCGGGCAACAGCCGCTCGTACGATATCGACGTCAATCACAATCAGGACGATAACAACACGAACCAGATCATCGTTGCCGCGGTGAACAATGACGGCTTCGTGTCGAACTACAGCAGCTATGGAACGCCGATCCTGATTTCCGCCTTCGGCTCTCCATCAGGCAGCCTTGGCGGAGGCGCTTCCATTGTGACGACCGATCGCACGGGGACGGCCGGCTACAGCGCCGGCGACTATGACACAGCCTTTAACGGCACGTCTGCTGCGGCGCCGCAGGTCAGCGGCATCGTTGCCTTGATGTTGCAGGCCAATCCGGGCCTCGGCTGGCGTGATATTCAGACGATCCTGGCGGATACCGCTCGTCATGTCGGATCGGTGGTCGATGGAACGACCATTGCTTATGATGGGGTGACACGTTTTGAGAAGCATGCCTGGAACTGGAATGACGCCACCAATTGGAACGGCGGCGGCATGCATTACAACGAGGATTACGGCTACGGTCTCGTCGATGCGCGGGCGGCCGTCAGGCTGGCTGAAAGCTGGAACGCCGTTTCCACTTCCGATAATCAGAAGTCGGCCAGCGTAACGCTCCTCGACACCGCCACGCCAGTGCCTGACGATAATACGGATGGCCTCGTCTTGACCCCTGCCGCGATGACGAAATCGATCAATGTCGAGCGCGTCACCGTGTCGATGGATATCGACAGCCAGTGGGTTCCGGACCTCGCCGTCTATCTTACCGGCCCGGATGGGCACAAATATGCGCTCTCAGTCAATCAGAGCTCTGGTGACGGTGCCTATACCGGCACATTCACCTATCACAGCCAGGCCTACCGCGGCATGCTCAGCACAGCGGGGGACTGGACTGTTCAGTTAGTTGACAACGCCAACCTGAACTACACGACGACGATATCGAATGTAACGGTCACCGCCTATGGATCGGCTGTCTCCAAAGCCAACACTTATGTCTATACCGACGAGTTTTCTGACTCCGTTGCCGATGGTTTGCATTCGCATTCGGCAAATCTCAAAGACACCAATGGCGGTGTCGACACCCTGAATGCCGCGGCGGTCGCCACCGGCTCGACCGTTGACCTCTCCAAGGGCACCGGCATGATCGACGGCGTGGCGATGAAGATTTCCGGCATCGAAAATGTCGATGGCGGCGATGGCAAGGATCATCTTACCGGCAGCAAGGGCGCCAATATCCTCAGCGGCGGCCGTGGTGCAGATGCACTGGCCGGTAGTGGTGGCAGCGACGAATTCCTCTACCATACCGTCGCGGACTCCCTTGATGGCAAGGGTCATGACACGATCAGCGATTTCATCAAGGGCGACATTATCGACCTTTCCGACATCGACACCAAATCAAAGGACGGCGACCAGGCATTCAGCTTCATCGGCGGCAAGGCCTTTTCCGGCAAGGCCGCCCAGCTCGACGTTGACCTGGTCGACAAAAAGGGCACGGTCCATGACGTCACCCTCGTCTATGCCGATCTCGATGGAGACAAGGCGCCCGATTTCGAGATCCAGCTCAATGGCCTGCACACGCTGACGAAGGGTGATTTTATCCTTTGAGAGCTGCGGCTTGAGGCACCAAAGCAAAGGCGCGCCCTTGAAGGAGCGCGCCAAAATCAACTTCTTTGTTTCGTGGGCGTGCTGGCGTTACGCCCAGCCTCACCGTTCCAGCATCGACTTGCCGAAATAGCTCGTCAGCGGCCGGATCAGGTAGTCGAACGGAGTGCGCTCGGTCGTCTTGATGAAGGCTTCCACCGGCATGCCCGGAATGATCTCCGCATTGGTGCCTAGGTATTTCTCCTCACCCGGCAGGATGCTGATCGACACCTGGTAGAAACTCTGGCCGGTGCGCTCATTGGTGATGAT